>DATABP010000298.1:0-1707 GCA_036259515.1 Thermoanaerobaculia bacterium
ACGTGGAAGGTGCCGGTGCCGACGTCCGGGTCGGCCCACACCGAGAGCAGCACCGGGCCGGCGGGCCGGTCGACGACGATCGGGTAGGGCGGGCCCTCGTGCGCCGCCGCCGGCAGGGCGGCGAGGACCGCCGCGAAACCCGCCGCGACCGCCGCCGCGGCCGCGAGCCGGCGATGCCTCCGCGGCCTCATCCCAGGAACGTCCCCCGCATCTCCATCGGCTGCGCCAGCAGCCACACCGCGGCGGCGAAGAGCGCCCCGTCGAGCGCCGCCCAGGGGAGGAAACCGGCCAGCGGCCGGCGCGGCGCGTCGGCCGCCGCCATCCGCCAAGTCACCGCCAGGGTGACGGCCAGCCCCAGTCCGAGGAAGCCGAGCTCGACCGGCAGCACCGCCTCCTCCGGCAGCCCGGCGAGCGTCCACGCCGGGGCGCCGAGGAGGCCGCCGGCCAGCGACTGCGCCACCGGCACCGCGGTGAGGGCCCCGGTCAGGAAGTGGAAGAGGTAGTGCGACAGCCACACCCCGAAGCCGAGCGGCACCAGCGAGTAGGCGTAGCGCATGGCGATCCTCGGCAGCGTCCGGCGGTCGGCGGTCAGCCGCCGGAAGCCCCACGCCGCGAGCGCCATCAGCAGCAGCGGCTCGACCACCAGCGCGCCGGCGAAGAGCGTCGCCAGGACCGGCGCCTCGCTGGTCGTCCCCAGCGCCCCGGCCAGCCAGCGCTCGACCGTGTAGACCGGGCTGACCATGCCGAAGGCGTTGAGCAGCGCGCCGAAGACGAAGAGGGTGGAGAGGAAGGCGAGGTCGGCGCGCTCGGCCGGCCGCCCGAGGCCGGAGCGGTGCCCCGGCGCGTCGAGCTCGGCCCCCGGGGTGCGGGCGAGGAGGCCGACGTTGTCGTGCGGGCAGGCGTAGACGCAGTCGAGGCAGCCGGTGCAGTCGAGGTTGCCCACCTTCTTCGGCTGGAAGAGCACCAGCTCGCAGCCGCGCCGCGCCGGGGCCGCCGGGGTGGCCGCCCGCCCGGTGATGCACTCCTTCCCGACGCAGGTGGCGCAGACGTCGGTGTCGCGCACCGCCACCTCGAGCGGCGCCACCGTCGCCGCCAGGAAGTTGAACTGCCCCACCGGACAGAGGTACTTGCAGAAGGTGGCGCCGCGGAAGAGGGTGTCGACCACGGCGCCCGCCGCGAAGTAGCCGAAGATCAGCCACGCGGTCAGCCACGGGTCGCCCCAGAGGTCGAACAGCTCGTAGGAGAAGAGCACGCCGGCGAAGAGCGCCGCCGCCGCCCACTTGTTGCGCAGCCGCCGCGGCCAGCGGAGCGCCGGGTGGAAGATCCGCCGAAGCCCGTCGCGCACCAGGACGATCGGGCAGGAGTAGCAGAAGACGTTGCCGGCGACCAGCACCGCGAGCACCAGGAGCCCGCGGTAGTGCACCCAGGTGAGGAGCGTCGCCAGGTTCTTCGGCGCGAGCTGCGAGCCGAGCCAGCCGTGGAGCATCATCGCCACGGCGAGGGCGAGGAGGAGGAGCCGCGCTACCAGCCGCGTCGCCGGCCGGCGCAGGAGCGCGCCGACCACCGGCACGCGCAGGAGGTCGAAGCGCGGGCGCTCGGCGAGGCCGGCGGGGAGCGGCCGGCCGGCCTCCTCCGCGAGCGGGCCGAGGCTGTTCCGGAGCATCTTCCGCCGCTGCCCGAACGCCGCGCGGACCGTCCGCCGCACGG
>DATABP010000299.1:0-6017 GCA_036259515.1 Thermoanaerobaculia bacterium
CGAGCAGCTCGTCGCCATTGCCGATGAACATGAGGACGTCGCGCTGGCGTCGACGGCGCGGGCGCGCGTCGAGGCGGCGCGGCTCGACCTCTCCTACACCACGGTGCGGGCACCGATCGCCGGCCGCGCCGGCCGCGCCCAGGTCACCGAGGGCGCCCTGGTCAGCGCCGCCGCCGGCACGCTGATGACCACCATCGAGCAGGTCGACCCGATCTTCGTCAACTTCTCGCTGCCGTCGTCCGAGGTGCTGGCGATCCGCCGCGACTCGGCGTCGGGCGAGCTGGCGCTGCCCGACCTCGGCAACGTCGAGGTGCGGCTGGTCCTCCAGGACGGCACGCTCCACGGCCCCGCCGGCCGCCTCGACTTCCTCGACCTCGCCGTCGACGAGGCGACCGGCACCACCGCGCTCCGCGCCGAGGTGCCGAACCCCGGCCGCACGCTGGTGCCCGGGCAGTTCGTGCGCGTGCGGGTGGAGGCCGGGGTGCGGCCGGACGCGCTCCTCGTGCCGCAGCGGGCGGTGACCGTCACCCCGCAGGGGGCGAGCGTGCTGGTGGTCGACGCGGAGGGGGCGGCGCAGAGCCGGCCGGTCGAGCTCGGCGCGCTCGCCGGCGGCTCGTGGCGGATCGAGAGCGGGCTCTCCGCCGGCGACCGGGTGATCGTCGACGGCCTCCAGAAGGTGCAGCCGGGCATGCCGGTGACGGTGGCGGCGGGGGAGGCGGGCACGGGCGCCGCCCCGGGGGCCGAGGGCGCCCCGGCCGGTGACGCCGCCGACGCCGAGCCGGCGGCCACGGCGGAGCGCTGAGGAGACCTCGACGATGACCCCCCGCTTCTTCATCGACCGCCCCGTCTTCTCGTGGGTGATCGCGCTCGCCATCCTCCTCGCCGGCGTCATCGCGCTGCGCTCGCTGCCGGTCGAGCAGTACCCGTCGATCGCCCCGCCGTCGCTCAACATCAACGTCTTCTACCCCGGCGCCGACGCCGAGGTGCTGGCGACCAACGTCACCCAGGTCATCGAGCAGGAGCTCAACGGCGTCGAGGGCTTCCTCTACATGACCTCGACGTCGCTGTCGAACGGCTCGGCGTCGATCACCGTCACCTTCCGCGCCGGCACCGACATCGACGCGGCGCAGATGAACGTGCAGAACCGGCTGCGGAGCGTCGAGCCGCGGCTGCCCGAGGAGGTGCGGCGGCAGGGCATCCAGGTCGACAAGGCGTCGACCGGCTTCCTGATGATCGTGGCGCTGACCTCGAAGTCGGGCGCCACGCCGACGCTCGAGCTCGGCAACTTCGCCGTCAACCGGGTGGTCGACGAGCTGCGCCGGGTGCCCGGGGTGGGCGACGTGCAGTCGTTCTCGTCCGAGTACGCGATGCGGGTGTGGCTCGACCCCGACAAGCTGGCGAGCTACCGGCTCACCCCGTCCGACGCGATGGCCGCCGTCGCCGAGCAGAACAGCCAGTCGACCGGCGGCGCGTTGGGCGACCGCCCGCTCGCCGAGGGCTCGGAGCTCAACGCCCCGATCCTCACCCAGGGGCGCTTCTCGACCGCCGAGGAGTTCTCGTCGATCATCCTGCGCGCCAACCCGGATGGCTCGGTGGTGCGGCTGGGGGACGTCGCCAGGGTCGAGCTCGGCGCCCAGAGCTACCTCTTCAACCTGGAGCTCGACGGCAAGCCGGCCGCCGGCATGGCGATCCAGCTCACCCCGGGCGCCAACGCGCTGTCGGCGGCGGAGGCGATCAAGGAGCGGATGGCCGAGCTCGAGCGCGGCTTCCCGCCCGACATCGGCTGGACGGTGCCGTTCGACACCACGCTCTTCATCGACGAGTCGGTGACCGGCGTGGTCCACACCCTGGTCGAGGCGATGGTCCTCGTCTTCCTCGTCATGTTCCTGTTCCTCCAGAACTGGCGGGCGACGCTGATCCCGACCATCGTGGTGCCGATCGCGCTCGCCGGCGCCTGCCTCGGCCTGTGGATGCTCGGCTTCTCGATCAACGTGCTGACGCTGTTCGCCATGGTGATGGCGATCGGCATCCTGGTCGACGACGCGATCGTGGTGATCGAGAACGTCGAGCGGATCATGGCCGAGGAGCACCTGCCGCCCTACGACGCGACGGTCAAGGCGATGCGGCAGATCACCTCGGCGGTGATCGGCATCACCCTGGTGCTGGTCACCGTGTTCGTGCCGATGGCCTTCTTCCCCGGCTCGACCGGCGGCATCTACCGGCAGTTCGCGGTGACGCTGGCGATCTCGATCGCCTTCTCGGCGCTCCTCGCGCTGACCCTGACCCCGGCGCTCTGCGCCACGCTGCTCAAGCCGCACGCGGCGCCGGGCGCGACGGCCCCGGGCCGGCGGCTCGGCGGGCTGCCGGGCCGCTTCTTCGGCGGCTTCAACCGCTGGTTCGCGCGCGCCACCGGCCGCTACCAGCGGGCGGTCGGCGGCGTGCTGTCGCGGCCCCTCCGCTGGCTCGCCGTCTTCGTGCTGCTGGTGGCGCTCACCGGCTGGCTGTTCCTCCGCCTGCCGGGCAGCTTCCTGCCCGCCGAGGACCAGGGCTATCTCATCACCGTCGTCCAGGCGCCGGCCGGCGCCACCACCGAGCGCACCGACGAGGCGATCGAGAAGGTCAAGTCCTTCTACGTCGCCCAGCCGGAGACCAACCGGGTGATCTTCGTGCGCGGCTTCTCCTTCTTCGGCCAGGGGCAGGCGCACGCCATCGCCTTCGTCTCGCTCCAGCCGTGGGAGGAGCGCGAGGGCGACGCGCACAGCGCCCACGCGCTGGTCGGCAAGGCGAACGGCGCGCTCTTCGGGATCCCGGAGGCGATGGTGTTCACCATCAACCCGCCGTCGATCCCCGAGCTCGGCGTCGCCTCCGGCTTCACGATGAAGCTCCAGGACCGCGGCGGCCACGGCTACGACGGCCTGCTGGCGGCGCAGGGGCAGCTCCTCGCGGCGGCGGCGCAGAGCCCGGTGCTCGCCGGCGTGCGGCCGGAGGGGCTCGAGAACACGCCGCAGCTCCGCGTCGACGTCGACCGCATCGCGGCGCGGGCGCTGGGGCTGTCGATCGGCGACGTCAACTCGACCCTGGCGATCGCCTTCGGCAGCGCCTACGCCTCGGACTTCTCGCGCGACGGGCGCATTCTCCGCGTGCTGGTCGCCGCCGACGCGCCCTTCCGCATGACCCCCGAGGACGTGCTCGACCTCCGGGTGCGCAACGAGCGCGGCGAGATGGTGCCCTTCGGCGCCTTCACCACCGTCGACTGGACCGCCGGCCCGGCGCAGATCCAGCGCTACAACGGCTACCCGGCGATGACGCTCGCCGGCATGCCGGCGCCGGGGCGCTCGACGGGCGAGGCGATGGCGGAGATGGCGCGGCTCGCCGAGGAGCTCCCCGAGGGCTTCGACTACGAGTGGACCGGCGTCTCCTACGAGGAGCAGCAGGCGTCGGGGCAGGTGGGCGCGCTCCTCGCGCTGTCGCTGGTCGTCGTCTTCCTGCTCCTCGCCGCCCTCTACGAGAGCTGGACGGTGCCGATCTCGGTGCTCCTCATCGTGCCGCTCGGGGTGCTCGGGTCGGTGCTCTTCTCGATGATGCGCGGGCTCTCCGCCGACGTCTACTTCAACGTCGGGCTGATCACCATCATCGGCCTGGCGGCGAAGAACGCCATCCTGATCGTCGAGTTCGCGATCGAGGAGGAGGCGGCGGGGAAGGGCACGATCGAGGCGACGCTGTCGGCGGTGCGCCTGCGGCTGCGGCCGATCGTGATGACCTCGCTGGCCTTCATCCTCGGCATGGTGCCGCTGGTGATCTCGACCGGCGCCGGCGCCGCCTCGCGCATCGCGGTGGGCACCGGCGTGATGGGCGGCATGCTGGCGGCGACGCTCCTCGGCATCTTCTTCATCCCGCTCTTCTACCTCTCGGTGCGGCGGTGGATCGCCAAGAAGCGCCCGCCGGCGCCCGGCGAGCTGGGGCACCACGAGACGGCCGAGGAGGCGGCGGCGCACGGCCACCGGCCGGGGCGGCACGACGACGCCGAGGACGACGAACCGGAGGACGAGGAGGCCGGCGAGGACGAGCCGCACCGCGGGGCCGCGGCGTTGGCGGCGGACGACGAGGTGCACCGTGCGTAGGCGCCATCGCTCCGCGGCGCTCCTCGCCGTCCTCGCCGTCGCCGCCGCCGGCTGCCGTACGACGGTGCCGCACGTCCGCCCCGAGCTGCCGACGGCCCCGGCGTACCCCGCCGAGCTCGCCCCCGATCCCGCCGCCGGCATCCCGGCGCCCGAGATCGGCTGGCGCGAGCTCTTCGCCGACCCGCGGCTCGAGGCGCTCCTCGACGCGGCGCTCGAGCGCAACCGCGACCTGGTCGCCGCGGTGGCGCGCGTCGAGGAGGCGCGCGGCCTCTTCCGCATCGTCGACGCCGACCGCCTGCCGACCGTCGACGCCGCCGCCTCCGCCTCGCGCACGCGGCTGCCGGAGTCCGAGGGCGGCGAGACCTTCGACCGCTTCGCGATCGGCGTCCGCGTCCCCGGCTTCGAGCTCGACTTCTGGGGCCGGGTGAGGAACCTCTCCGATGCGGCGCGCGCCCGCTACCTCGCCACCGTGGAAGGCGCCCGCGCCTTCCGGCTGCTCCTCGTCCGCGACGTGGCGGCGGCCTACCTCGCGTCGCTCGAGGCGGCGCAGCGGATCGAGCTCGCGGAGGCGACGGTCGAGAGCCGCCGCGAGGGGCTGCGCATCGCCGGCGTCCGCTTCGAGGCCGGCATCACCTCGGCGCTCGACTTCCGCCAGGCCGAGTCGCTCCTCACCCAGGCGGAGGCGGAGCTGGCGGCCCTCCGTCTCGCCAAGGCCGAGCGCGACAACCTGCTCGCCGTGCTGGTCGGCGGCCCGGTGCCCGGCGAGCTGCCGCCGTCCCGGCCGCTGACCGAGCAGATCGAGGCCGGCGCGCTCGCCCCCGGGCTGCCGTCGGACCTCCTGCTCGCCCGGCCCGACGTGCTCGCCGCCGAGGAGAGGCTGCGCGCCGCCCGCGCCGACGTCGGCGCCGCCCGCGCCGCCTTCTTCCCGCGCATCGCCCTGACCGGCGACCTCGGCTTCGCCTCGGCGGAGCTCTCCGACCTGGTCGGCAGCGACGGGCTGACCTGGAGCTTCGGCCCGTCGATCACGCTGCCGATCTTCAACCGCGGCCGGCTGCACGGCGACCTCACGGTGGCCGAGGCGCGGGAGGTGATCGCCGTCGCCGACTACGAGATCACCGTCCAGCTCGCCTTCCAGGAGGTGGCGAACGCGCTGGCCGGCCGGCGCTACCTCGCCGAGCAGGTCGACGCGCTCCTCCGCGGGGTCGAGGCGCAGCGGGCGATCGCCGAGCTGGCGCGCACCCGCTACCGCGAGGGGGTCGTCCGCTACCTCGAGGTGCTCGACGCCGAGCGCAACCTGTTCGCCGCCGAGCAGGCGCTCCTCCAGCTCCGCCGGGCGGAGGTGGAGAACCTGGTCGCCCTCTACGTGGCGCTCGGCGGCGGTCTGGCGGCGGACGGCGAGGGCGAGGAGGCCGCCGAGCCGGAGGTCGCCGGCGACTGAGGGCGGGAACCCGCGATGAAGGAGGCCGCCCGCGAAGGAGCGGCCGTCGAAGGGAGGGGCCTCCCGGTGCGCTGAGGAGCGAAGCGTCGCCCCCGCGGCCGAGGCGTAGAATCACCGGCCCATGCCCCGGAAGCTCGCTCGCCGGCTGCTCGCCGTCGCCGCGGCGGGGGTGGCGCTCGCCGTCGCCCTCGTCGTCCTCGCCACCCGCACCTGGGAGTCGCCGGCGCTGACGCGGGCGGTCCTCGACTCGCTGTCCGGGCCGGACCTCGAGGTCGGCGCCGAGACGGTGCGGCTGTCGGTGCTCTCCGGCGTCGAGCTGCGGAAGGTGACGGTCGACGCGCGGCTCGAGGACGGCCGGCTCCGGGCGGCCGCCGCCGAGGCGACCCTCTCCCACCGTCCGCTGCGCCTCTTCTCCGGCGAGATCCAGGTCGACTCGATCGTCGTGCGGCAGCCGCGGG
>DATABP010000300.1:0-1706 GCA_036259515.1 Thermoanaerobaculia bacterium
GGCGGCGGCGACGGCGGCGGGCGGGGCCTCGGCGTTGCCGGGAGCCTCGACGGCGGGCGCGGGGGACGCGGCCGGCTTGCTGCCGCCGGCGCCGTCGACCGCCTCGACCTCCGCCTCCCCTTCGACGATCCGAACCCGCCGCCCCGCCGCCAGCCCCGCGAAGCCCTGCCGCAGCCCCGAGGGCCAGATCACCTCCACCCGCTCCACCCGCTCGGCGTCGCCCAGCCCGAAGTGCAGCCGCCGCGAGCTCTGGGCGGCGAAGCCGTTGCCGCCGTCGACGAAGCTCCAGCGGATGCGGCCGCCGGCGGTGACCGCCACCCGGGCGCCGATCGCCTGGCGGTTCGAGCGGGTGCCGACGAGGTCGAGGTCGAGCCAGCCGCCGGGCGTGGGATGGACGTTGCGGAAGAGGTGCGGCTCGGCCCCGGCGTTGGCGACGAAGAGGTCGAGCCGGCCGTCGCCGTCGAAGTCGGCGACCGCCACGCCGCGGCCGTCGCGCAGCGAGTCGACCCCGTGCGCGGCGCCGACCTCCTCGAACAGCGTGCCGCCGAGGTTGCGGAAGAGGCGGTTGCGCTGGTAGCCGGAGAGCGACTTGTCGCCCATCGGCGGCCAGTTGCGGGCGTCGGCGAGGTCGACGTCGGGGCGCACGATCAGCTCGAAGATATCGAGCACGTAGCTCTCGCTGCCCGCCGACACCCAGCCGTTCGCCACGTAGAGGTCGAGCCAGCCGTCGTCGTCGAAGTCGAAGAACTTGCCGCCCCAGCCCCAGCCGGTGTCCCAGGTGCCGGTCTCGCGGGCGACGTCGGTGAAGGTGCCGTCGCCGTCGTTCTTCCACAGGAAGTTGCCCTCCCGCATGTACTCGTCGGTGATGTTCGTCACGTAGACGTCGAAGCGGCCGTCGCCGTCGAAGTCGGCCCACTCGGCGTTCATCCCCTTCTTGGTGTCGACGCCGAGGGCGCGCTCGCTGGCGTCCTCGAAGGTGCCGTCGCCGCGGTTCCTGAACAGCTTGTCGGGGCCGAAGTCGGCGGCGACGTAGAGGTCGCCGTCGCCGTCGAGATCGAGGTCGGCGTGGCCGAGGTCGAGCGTCCAGCCGCTGTAGCCGGCGAGCCCGGCGGCGGCGGTGGCGTCGACGAAGCGGCCGCCGTCGTTCCGCCACAGGGTGACGCCGCCGCCGTTGGCCGCCGTCTCGAAGCTCTCCGGGAAGAAGCGCGGCGTGTCGGGATCGAAGAGGTTCACCGGCGCGAAGTAGTTCCCGACGAAGAGGTCGAGGTCGCCGTCCAGGTCGTGGTCGAAGGCGACGGCGGCGATCGAGTTGGCGTAGGCGCCGAGGCCGGCTGCGGTCGTGATCTCCTCGAAGGTGCCGTCGCCGCGGTTGCGGTAGAGGAGGCTCCGCCCGAAGCGGACGACGAAGAGGTCCTCGTCGCCGTCGCCGTCGTGGTCGAGCCACAACCCGTCGGCCGAGGCGTTGGCGGCGTCGTTGCCGGAGCCGAGGCCGGCGGCGCGGGCGACCTCCTCGAAGGTGCCGTCGCCGCGGTTGCGGTAGAGGAGGTTCTGGCCGTCCTCGGCCGAGTCGGTGACGAACAGGTCGTCGTCGCCGTCGCGGTCGTAGTCCGCCACCGCGGCGGCGGCGCCGAGCGCGGTGTACCCCTCCATGACGCGGGCGTAGGGGTTGTCGAACGAGCGGTTGCGGTGCGGTCGGGCGACGCCGG
>DATABP010000301.1:0-2416 GCA_036259515.1 Thermoanaerobaculia bacterium
GGGCCCGTCGCCTGCTACGCTGGGTGGAGCCGATGCACGGGTGACTCGGTCGAGGCCGCCAGGACGATGCTTCCTCCCCACCCCGCCCCCGTCCTCGCCGACCTCCCCGCCCCGCCCGGCCTCTGCGCCACCTGCGCGCACCGCCGCCTCGTCGCCTCGCGGCGCTCGACCTTCCTCTTCTGCGGCCTTTCGGAGACCGACCCCCGTTTCCCCCGCTACCCGCCTCTGCCGGTGCGCTCCTGCGCCGGCTACCGCGAGGGCGAGCCGCCGCCCGCGTCGCCGCCCGAAACCGGTTGAGACTTTCTCGCCGCGGGGGCTTCCATCGCCGCCTCGACGCTCCGTATGCTCCCCGCACCATGAAGATCTGCATCCTCGGCGACGCCTTCGAGGGGTCGGAGTCGCCGCTCAAGGAGGTCGAGGGCTACTCGGACCCGACGCCCTACCTCGACGGCCACGAGCACGCGCGCGTCGACCTCGCGAAGGGCACGGCGGTGCGCGAGGTGGCGCGGCTGGCGCGCGAGGGCTACGACGTCTTCTTCAACCTCTGCGACGGCGCCTGGGACGAGGACCGGCCGGGGATCGAGGTGGTGATGGCGCTGGAGCGGCTGGGGGTGGCCTTCACCGGCGCCTCGTCGGTGTTCTACGAGCCGACGCGCGAGGCGATGCGGCGGGTGTGCCACGCCTGGGACGTGCTCACCCCGCCGGCGGTGGCGATCGAGGCTCCCGGCGACCTCGAGCGGGCGCTCGACCTCCTGCGCTTCCCGATGATCGTCAAGCACCCGTCCTCCTACAGCTCGATCGGCATGACGCGCGACTCGCGGGTGGAGACCCCCGAGGCGCTGCGCCGCGAGGTGGCGCGGATGGCCGGGCGCTTCGGCGGCGCGCTGGTCGAGGAGTTCATCGCCGGACGCGAGCTCTCGGTGCTGGTCGCCGACAACCCGGACGACCTCCGCCGGCCGACCGTCTACCCGCCGGTCGAGGTGCTCTTCCCCGACGGCGAGACCTTCAAGCACTTCGACGTCAAGTGGGTCGACTACCTCGACATGGCCTGCGTGCCGCTGGCCGACGAGGCGCTCGCCGCCCGGGTGATGGACGAGGCGGCGAAGCTCTTCGTCGACCTCCGCGGCACCGGGTGGGGGCGCTGCGACGTGCGCGTCGACGCCGAGGGCCGGAGCTGGATGCTCGAGATCAACCCCCAGGCCGACCTCTTCTACCCGCCGGAGGACCCGAGCACCGCCGACGTCATCCTCTCGCTGGTGCCCGGCGGCCACCGCCGCTTCGCCGAGCAGATGCTGCGCGCCGCGGTCGCCCGCCGCGACCTCCGCCGCAGGAAGTGGGTGGTGCGCGCCGACCGCGACGGCAACTACGCCACCTACGCCGCCGCCCCGATCCGCGCCGGCGAGACGGTCCAGGTGTTCGAGGAGCGCCCGCACACCCTGGTCACTCGCCGCCACGTCGAGGAGCGCTGGACGGCCCGCGAGCACGAGTGGTTCGACCGCTTCGCCTGGCCGCTGTCCGACGACGTGTGGGCGATCTGGGCCGCCGATCCCGAGGAGTGGAGCCCGATCGACCACTCCTGCGATCCCTCGGCCTGGCTCGCCGGGCTCGACGTCGTCGCCCGCCGCGACCTCGCTCCCGGCGACGAGGTCACCCTCGACTACGCCACCTTCTGCACCGAGCCGATGCGCCCCTTCCCCTGCGGCTGCGGCGCCGCCAACTGCCGCGGCACGATCCGGGGGAGCGATCACCTGGAGCCCTTCGTCGAGCGCTACGGCGACCACGTCAGCGACCACGTGCGGCGCAAGCGGCGGGAGGCGGGGGTGGGCGGCGGCAAGGTGCGGGCGCTGCGGCCGCGGCGGCGGCGGGGGTAGGAGCGGACGAGCGAGGGGCTGGACAACCAGCCCGCGCTTCTGGCACAATCGGCAGTCCCGCGCGGAGTCGCCTTCGCGCGGGCGTTCCCTCCGGAAGGCGGCCGGAGGGGGCGGGAAGGTCGAAGGGCGCCGGCTTGCCTGGCGCCCGTCACCTGCGCTAAACTTCCGAGGTTTGGCTCTGCGGAGGCCGGCTGGCCGGCGTCCGCGTCGATCCGTCTTCGGGGTGCGCGTCCCGAGGTGGTTCCGTCGAACAAGCCCACGTGGCTCAGGGGTAGAGCACTTCCTTGGTAAGGAAGGGGTCACCGGTTCAAATCCGGTCGTGGGCTCCACTGTTTTCCGAGGCTCGTTCAACCGCTCCCCGCTGGCCGGCGGAGCTGTGACATTCAGAAGAGGACGGGAGCCGGCATGGGCAAGGCAAAGTTCGAGCGCACGAAGCCGCACGTCAACATCGGGACGATCGGCCACGTGGACCACGGCAAGACGACGCTGACGGCGGCGATCACGCGGGTGCTGGCGTCTCAGGGTCTGGCGGACTTCGTCGCGTT
>DATABP010000302.1:0-2027 GCA_036259515.1 Thermoanaerobaculia bacterium
GATCGCGAAACCGCCGCCGAAGAGCCCGCGCCGCAGCCCTTCGCGGACCGCATCACCGTCACCGCCACCCGCGACGAGCGCGACCTCGGCGAGGTGCCGTCGGCGATCGCCGTGGTCGACGCCGAGCGGCTCGACACCGGGCGCGCCGAGTCGCTCGACGCCTACCTCAACCATCTGCCCGGGGTGGTGGCGCAGACCAACGACGGCGCGAGCGACGTCAAGCTGGCGGTGCGCGGCTTCGGCGCCCGCTCCGGCTTCGGCGTGCGCGACCTCCTGGTGCTGGTCGACGGCGTGCCGATCACCGACGCCGACGGCCTCACCCGCCTCGACCAGATCGACCTCGCCGCCGCCGAACGCGTGGAGGTGGTGCGCGGGCCGGCGAGCGCGCTCTACGGCAACGCCGCGTTCGGCGGCGTGGTCAACGTGATCACCCGCCGCGGGGTGCCCGGGGAGTCGATCCTCACCGCCCGCGTCGAGGCCGGCGACCTCGGCTTCGCCAAGGCCGGCCTGGGCGCCACCGGGGGCTCGGTCGAGCGCCGGCTCGCCGGCTCGATCCAGCTCTCGAGCTCCCGCCTCGACGGCTTCCGCCGCCACAACGACACCGCCACCCACCGCGCCAACGGGGTGCTCGAGTGGTTCGCCACCGAGGCGACCACCGCCCGCCTCCTCGCCAACCTGTCGCGGATGGACGACGAGATCCCCGGCAGCCTCGACCGCGCCCAGCTCGCCGCCGATCCCGAGCAGGTGCGCCCGGTGTTCGAGCTGTTCGACCACCGCCGCGACGACGACCGGCGGCGCGCCGGGGTGGTCGTCGAGCACGTGCTGGGCGGCGGCGGGGTCGTCGAGGCGCGGCTCTTCGGCCTCACCCGCGGCCTCGACCACCCGATCTTCCAGGTCATCGTGCAGGACGCCGACCGCTGGATGGGCGGCGCGCGGTGGAGCGGCGAGGCGGCGTGGGGCGGCGTCGCCCACGGGCTGACCGCCGGCGTCGACGGCGACCGCGAGGAGGCCGACTCGCGGCGCTTCGCCAACCGCTTCGGAGAGCGCGGCGACCTCCTCTACCACGCCGACGAGACGGTCGAGGCGTGGGGCGTCTACCTCCAGGACGAGATCGCGCTCGGCGACCGCTGGACGGTGACCGCCGGCGCCCGCTGGGACGCGATCGAGATGAGCCAGGCCGACCTCCTCCCCGGCGGCCTCGACGTCTCCGACCGCCGCCGTTTCGAGAAGGTCAGTCCGAGACTCGCCGTGCTGTGGCAGGCGACGCCGGCGGTCACCCTCTACGCCAACGCCGCCTCCGCCTTCCAGGTGCCGACGCGGAGCGAGCTCTCGGCCACCGGCGGCCGCGCCGCCTTCAACGCCGACCTCGGCCCGCAGGAGGCGCGCCACTGGGAGGTGGGCGGCCGCGGCACCCTCGGCCGCCGCCTCACCTGGGAGACCGCCCTCTTCCGCACCGACGTCGACGACGAGATCCTGCCGCGCACCGTCATCGAGCAGCAAACGGTGTTCGGCAACGTGGGCGAGACGCGGCACCAGGGGATCGAGCTGGCCGCCGGCTGGCGCCCGGCCGACCGCTGGCGCCTCGACGCCACCTACGCCTGGTCGCACAACCGCTTCACCGACTTCGGCGCGCACACCGGCAACGTGCTGCCCGGCTTCCCGGAGCACCGCGGCACCCTCGGCGTCGGCTTCGAGCCCACCGCCGCCCTCTCGCTCGGCGCCGGCGTGGAGCGCAACGGCACCGTCCACCTCGACGACGCCAACAGCGAGACCCACCGCCCGACGACGCTCGTCTCCGCCTGGGCCTCCTGGCGCTGGCGCGCGGTCGAGCTGTTCCTCCACGGCAGCAACCTGACCGACGAGCGCTACGGGGCGTGGATCGCGGTCAACGACCCCAACGGCTTCCACTTCCTCCCCGCGCCGGGGCGGGCGCTCACCGGCGGCGTGGCGCTGCGGCTGGGGGGTGGGCGGTGAGCCGGGCGGCGGGAGAAGGCTGGGCCGACCGGCGGATCGCGGGCGCGCGCCGG
>DATABP010000303.1:0-7846 GCA_036259515.1 Thermoanaerobaculia bacterium
CGCGCCCCGGCGAGCCGCGGCCCACCGGCTGCGGCCGCCGCGCGAGCTGGCGCGACCTGCCGCGCGCCGGCCCCACCCACCTCTACCTCGCCCCGTCGCCCGCCGTCGCCGTCGCCGACCTCCTCGCCGACCTCGCCCGCGGCTACTACCTCCTCGACGCCGCCGGCCCGGTGGTCCTCGACCTCGACCAGGCGAGCTTCCGCGTCCCCGTCGTCGGCTGGGCGGTGCAGTCCGGCCGCGCCGTCGCCCCCGCCGGCGGCCTGGTCCTCGCCGGCCCGGTCGCGGCGCTCCTGCGCGGCATCCAGGCGGCGGCCCGCGACCTCGCCTTCGTCCCCGACGACGGGCTGATCGGCTCGCCGACGCTGCTCGTCACCGGCCTGAAGCTCCGGCCGGCGGGTTGAGGGTTCGGACGATCGGGACCCCGCCCCCGCGGCGGCGTGGCGGCGGACGCCGGCGCCGGATGGCGCTTCTGACATCGCACCGCGGCCACGCGCCGCACGGGTCGGACGGATCGACGATCCATCGCCTTCGCAGCGCCCCGGAACGGGACGAGCGCGAGCGGCGGGCCGTCCGCGGCACCGGCGAACGCCCCGAGCGGAGGAAACGCCGCGTCCGCACCCGTGCCGAGGGCGACGGAAAACCGGAACGGAGCGTTCGCCACCGTGGCCAAGGCGAGGAAAAACCGCAACGGCCCGTTGGCCACCGTGGCGGAGGCGAGGAAACGCCGGAACGGCCCGTTCGCCACCGTGGCGGAGGCGACGAGGAGCCAGAACGGCCCGTCGGCGACCGTGGCGGAGGTGACGAACAGCCGCAACGCTCCGTTCGCCACCACGTTGGATGCGAACCCGATCCTGGAGGACGTGCGCTCGGGTGACCGCCGAGCAGCCGTTCGCGGCAACCTCGTCTCGGATGCCCACCTGGCGGCTCTCGTCGGCAGCCCGGAGATCACCCTCCTCCGGATGGTCGAGGAGGGCCCCGTCGTGGTCGCCGAGGGACGGGTGCGCTCGACGCGGGCCGACGGCGGGCGGCTCGACGCGCTGTTCTGCAACGTCTTCGAGCTGGAGGGCGGGAAGATCCGGCGGATCGTCTCCTACCTGATGGAGGTGTCGGAGGGGAAGCCGGGGGTTCTGACGGCGGTCCGGCGCCGGCTCTGCTAGCGTCTCGGAGATGAGCCCGCCCGCCCGCCCTCCCGCCCTCGTCCTCGTCGACGTCCAGCGCGGCTTCGACGAGCCGGCGTGGGGCGCCCGCAACAACCCCGAGGCCGAGGCGCGGATCGCCGAGCTCCTCGCCGGCTGGCGCGCCGCCGGCTGGCCGCTCGC
Source organism: Thermoanaerobaculia bacterium (assembly GCA_036259515.1). GTDB lineage: Bacteria > Acidobacteriota > Thermoanaerobaculia > Multivoradales > JBCCEF01 > DATABP01. The sequence goes on from DATABP010000303.1 coordinate 1,320, forward strand.
CCACGTGCGGCACATGTCGACCACTCCGGGCTCGCCGCTCCGCCCGGAGCTGCCCGGCAACGCCTGGAAGCCCGAGGCGGAGCCCGAGGCCGGCGAGCCACGCTTCGAGAAGACCGCCCACAGCGCCTTCGTCGGCACCGGGCTCGAGGACCACCTGCGGCGCGAGGGGATCGGCGAGGTGGTCGTCGTCGGCCTGACCACCGACCACTGCGTGTCGACCACCGCGCGCATGGCCGCCGACCTCGGCTTCGCCGTCACCGTGGTCGACGACGCCACCGCCACCTTCGACCGCACCGGCCCCGACGGCGCCCGCCACTCCGCCGACGAGATGCACCGCCTGGCGCTCGCCAGCCTGCACGAGGAGTTCGGCCGGGTGGCGTCGACGCGGGAGGTGCTGGCGCGGCTGGGGCGGTCGGCGGAGGCCGCGCCGGTCCGGGGAGAAGCCGCGGAGTGAGCCTTGCCGACGCCGTCGCCGGCGTGGTTCTCCTCGCGCTGGCGGTGCTCGTCCTCGTCGTCCTGCGCGCCCGCTGGCGGCGGCGGGAGTCCTACCGGCGGCGGGGCCGCTTCGGGCGGCTGATCGTGCTCGCCGCGTCGTTCGTGGCGGTGTTCGTGGCGGCGACCTGGCTGCCGGTGCTGGTCCTCCGCTTCGTGCCGCCGCTCACCAGCTCGTTCATGCTCCAGCGGATGGTGCCCTGCCGCGGCGTCGCCTACGACTGGGTGAGCTGGGACGAGCTCTCGCCGCACACTCCGATCGCCTTCGTCGCCGCCGAGGACCAGCGCTTCCCCCAGCACCACGGCTTCGACTTCGAGGCGATCAAGAAGGCGCTCGACGAGGCCGAGCGCGGCCGCCGCCGGCGCGGCGCCAGCACCATCTCGCAGCAGGTCGCCAAGAACCTCTTCCTGTGGCCGGGGCGGAGCTGGCTGCGCAAGGGCCTCGAGGCGTGGTGGACGGTGCTCCTCGAGGTCACCTGGCCCAAGCGGCGCATTCTGGAGGTCTACGTCAACGTCGCCCAGCTCGGCCCGTGCACCTTCGGCGCCGGCGCCGCCGCCCGCCAGTTCTTCGGCCAGGACGCCGCCGACCTCGGCCCCTGGGAGTCTGCCCTCCTCGCCGCCGTCCTCCCCAACCCCGAGCGCCTCCGCGCCGACGCCCCCTCCGGCTACGTGCGCGGGCGCCAGTCGTGGATCCAGCGGCAGGTGCGGAGCCTGGGCGGGGCGGGGTACGTGGAGGCGGGGAACTGAGAGGCCTCTCTCCGCATCCGATGCCTCTCTTGTTATCATCACGCATCATGCGAACGACGGTCGACATTGCGGACCCCGTCCTGGACGATGTCCGGCGGCTGCAGGAGCGCGAGGGGAAGACTCTCGGTGAGGTCGTCACCGAGCTGCTCGCCGACGGGCTGGCCGCCCGTCGCGTGGAGAGCGAGCCGAAGGAGTTCCCCTGGATCGCGAAGCACCTGGGCGCCGGCATCGATCTCCGCGACAAGGATGCCGTGTGGGAGATCCTCGACCGCAAGGCGGGCGAGTCTCCATGAGCTTCGCCGTAGACGCGAACCTCCTCGTCTACGGCTCGAACCGCGACAGCCCGTATTACGAGGCGAGCCGAGGGTTCCTCGAAGAGCGCGTGCGGGGCCGGGAGATCTTCTGCATCGCATGGCAGACGGCGATGGCGTACCTACGGATCGTCACCCACCGGCAAATCCTCCCTTCACCGCTGTCGCCCCGGGAGGCGCTCCGCAATCTCGCGGCCCTCGAGGCGCTGCCGCACGTGAGGATGCTCGGCGAGCTCAAGGGCTTCCTCTCCGCCTATGTCGAGGCCACCGGCGGCGAGCCGCTTCGCGGCAACCTGGTGCCGGACGCCCATCTGGCGGCCGTTCTGCTCCAGCACGACGTGCGGACGCTCTACACGCACGATTCCGATTTTCGTCGCTTCTCTTTCCTCGACGTGCGGAACCCGCTGGCGGCGAAGGGACCGTAGCAGGAAAGTTCGGGCAAGGCTTTACTCGGGCTCGAGGCGGAAATCGACGTCGATTCATTCCGATCGAAAGCTGAGCCTGCTTGCCACCGACGGGAGATTCCGATCGCTCCGGTCCAACCCGCCGGCCCAACGGCTTGACCCCACGCCGTCCGAATGCCATCCTGCCTTACCGCCGACCGCGGCTGGCGGGTCGTAGCTCCCTCCGGTCGTCGCTGCCTCCCCCGCCCGGCGCTCCCGCTCCCGCTCCGTGAGGTCCCACCGATGGAAACCGGCATCCTCGGGCTCCACAAGTCCGGCAAGACGACGCTCTTCAACATCCTGACCGCGGCGCGGCAGGCGACGGACAAGTTCGCGCGGTCGGGGGAGACGCACGTCGGGGTGGCGAGCGTGCCGGACCCGCGGCTGGAGAAGCTGCGCGACCTCTTCCAGCCGAAGAAGTTCACGCCGGCGACAGTGCGCTACGTCGACATCCCGGGGATCGAGAAGAGCGAGGGCGGCGAGGCGGCGGTCGACCTCGACAAGCTCAAGGCGGTCGACGCGCTGATGCTGGTGGTGCGCGCCTTCGACGACCCCGAGCTGCCGCACCCCGAGGGCTCGATCGACCCGGCGCGCGACGTGGCGACGGTGGAGCTCGAGCTGGTGCTCGCCGACCACGGGCTGGTCGAGCGCCGGATCGACCGGCTGGAGAAGGCGCGGAAGCGGGGGCTCTCGCCGGAGGAGGAGCGCGAGCGGAAGCTCCTCGTCGAGACGATCCTGCCGGCGCTCGAGGCCGAGCGGCCGCTGCGCACCGTCGCCCTCGACCCGGACGACGAGCGGCGCCTCCGCGGCTTCCAGCTCCTCTCCGCCAAGCCGCTCCTGGTGGTGCTCAACGTCGGCGAGGACGAGGTGGCCACCGCCGACCCCGCCGCCCTCGGCATCGAGGCCGGCGAGGCGCGGCAGGCGATCGTCGTCTCCGCCCCGATCGAGGAGGAGATCTCCCGCCTCGATCCCGACGAGCAGCAGGAGCTCCTCGCCGACCTCGGCCTCGCCGAGCCGCCGGCCGCAAGAGTCCTCCGCGCCACCCTCGACCTCCTCGGCCGCATCGCCTTCTTCACCGTCGGAGAGGACGAGGTGCGCGCCTGGACCGTCCGCCGCGGCACCGCCGCCCGCCAGGCCGGCGGCGCCATCCACTCCGACATCGAGCGCGGCTTCATCCGCGCCGAGGTCGTCCGCTGGGACGACCTCCTCCGCCTGGGCTCCCTCGCCGCCTGCCGCGAAGAGGGCGTCCTCCGCCTCGAAGGCAAGGAGTACGCGGTCGAGGACGGCGACGTCATCCACTTCCGCTTCAACGTCTGACCCCGAACCCGCCACGGAATCCGGCGGTACCACGGGCAGCGGCAAGCGGCCGCCCGCCGTCCGGCCGGGCCTCGCCACCACCGACCGGTTACAATCCCCGACCGGAGGAGAACGCGACCGCATGTTCATCATCGAAGACGTCCTCGCCCGCGAGATCCTCGACTCCCGCGGCAACCCCACCCTGGAGGTCGACTGCGTCCTCGACTCCGGCGCCGGCGGCCGCGCCTCGGTGCCCTCGGGGGCCTCGACCGGCAGCCGCGAGGCGCTGGAGCTGCGCGACGGCGGCGAGCGCTACGGCGGCAAGGGCGTCGAGCGGGCGGTGCGGAACGTGCGCGAGCGGATCGCGCCCGAGCTGCGCGGCTCCGACGCCCGCGACCAGTCGGCCGTCGACCGCCTGATGCGCGAGCTCGACGGCACCGAGAACAAGTCCGAGCTCGGCGCCAACGCGATGCTCGGCGTGTCGCTGGCGGTGGCCAAGGCGGCCGCCGACGCCGCCGGCCTGCCCTTCTACGCCTACCTCGGCGGCCCCGCCGCCACCGTGCTGCCGGTGCCGCTCCTCAACGTGCTCAACGGCGGCGCCCACGCCGACAACTCGGTCGACGTCCAGGAGTTCATGATCGTCCCGGTCGGCTTCGACAGCTTCCGCGAGGCGCTGCGGGCCGGCGTCGAGGTCTACCACCGGCTGCGCGCGGTGCTCAAGGAGCGCGGGCTGGTCACCGCGGTGGGCGACGAGGGCGGCTTCGCGCCCGACCTCGGCTCGAACCGCGAGGCGCTCGACCTCCTGGTGGCGGCGATCGAGGCGGCCGGCTACGAGCCCGGCGGCGAGGTCGCGCTGGCCCTCGACGTGGCGGCCAGCGAGCTCGTCGAGGGCAAGGGCGGCGGCGGGGCGACCACCTACGCGCTGGCCGGCGAGGGCCGCTCCGGCCTCTCGTCGGACGACCTCATCTCCTGGTACGAGGAGCTGGTCGAGGCGTACCCGCTGGTGTCGATCGAGGACGGCCTCGCCGAGGACGACCGCGACGGCTGGCGGCGGCTCACCGAGCGGCTCGGCGGGCGCGTCCAGCTGGTCGGCGACGACCTCTTCGTCACCAACCCGGTGATCCTCGCCGAGGGCATCGTCGACGGGCTGGCCAACGCGCTCCTCGTCAAGCTGAACCAGATCGGCACGCTGTCCGAGACGCTGCGCGCCGTCGAGCTGGCGAAGACCAACGCCTACGCCAACGTGATCAGCCACCGCTCGGGGGAGACCCGCGACACCTCGATCTCCGATCTCGCGGTGGCCACCCGCGCCGGCCAGATCAAGACCGGCGCGCCGTGCCGGAGCGACCGCGTCGAGAAGTACAACCGCCTGCTGCGCATCGAGGAGGAGCTGGGAAGCGAGGCCTTCTACCCCGGCGCCGCGTCGTTCCCGCGCTGGCTCGGCTGAGCGAGCCGCTCGGCCGCCGGCGCGGGCCGCCGCCCAGGCGGACCGTCATGCGCAGCCAACCGCCCACCGTGTCGCCCCGAGCGCCCGCCGAACGGGCGCCGCGGCTGCGCCCGCTCGGCGTCGGCGTCGGCCTCTTCCTCCTCGCGCTGTTCCTGGTCGCCGGCTTCAAGACCTGGCGCGACCTGGCCGTCGTCGAGCGGCGCGAGGCGGAGCTCGAGGCCGCGATCGCCGGCACCCGGGGCGAGATCGCCGAGATCGAAGGCCGGCTCGAGCGGCTGGCGAGCGATCCGGCGGTGCTGGAGAGGCTCGCCCGCGAGGAGCTGGCGATGACCTACCCCGACGAGGTGGTGATCCTGCTGCCGGAGGAGCCGGCGCCGGAGCCGTAGCGGCCGGCGTCGCTGCCGGCCGTGGCGCGTCGGGGACGGCCGCTACGTTGGCCGGCCGCTACGCGGAGGCCGGCCCGTGCGCCAGCCGCTCCACCTCGACCCGCGCGTCGTTGAAGCAGGCGCCGCCGGCGAAGCCGACGGTGGCCGGCGTCAGCGCCGTGGCGGTGGCGCCGTTCTCGCTGTCGCGCCGCCAGGCGCCCTTGGGCATCCGCGCCACGCCGGGGCGGAGCCGCTCGCTCACCCGCGCGCGGCAGATCACCTCGCCCTGGTCGTTCCACACCCGCACCCGGTCGCCGCCCGCGATGCCGCGCGCCGCCGCGTCGGCCGGGGCGAGGGTGACGGCGAGCGGGCGGGGAGCGATCTCGCCCAGGCTGGAGTTGATCCGCCGCGAGTCCGCCGGGCTGATCAGCGCCAGCGGGAAGCGGCTCGCGGCCGGCGGCTGCCAGCGGTAGGCATCGGGGCCGAGCTCGGGCGGGGCGAGGCGGATCCGGCCGTCCGGCGTCTGGGGGAAGACGTCGACGAGCTGCACCGGCAGCCGCGCGGCGTCGGGGCGCTGCCAGCCGCCGGCGGCGAGCGCCGCCGCCGACACCGCGTCGCCGCCCGCGGTCGACGCCCGGGCGATCCGCTCCAGCGCCTCCTCCTGGCTCCAGCCGAACGCCTCGTCGGCGAAGCCGAGCGCACGTCCCAGCGCCGCGAACACCTCCCAGTTCGAGCGCGCCTCGCCGCGCGGCAGGAGCGCCGGCCGCACGCCGCCGACTCCGTAGCTGCCGTAGCTCGGCTTGACCTCCCACTGCTCGAGGAAGGTCGTCGCCGGCAGCAGCACGTCGGCCCAGCGGGCGGTGTCGGTCATCACCTGGTCGAAGACGACGGTGAAGAGCTCCGGCCGCCCGAGGCCGCGGAGCACCGCCGCCTGGTCCGGCACCGTGGCGACCGGGTTGGCGTTGTAGACGAACAGCGCGCGCACCGGCGGCCGCGGCGGAAAGGAGGGGTCGCCCTCGACCGGCGCGGCGGCCGGGGAGCCGTCCTCGGCGGCCGGGTCGAGCCAGGCGCCGAGCCGGGTCATGTTGACGCTGCGCGCCGTCCAGTCGAGCGGCCCCAGGGCGCCGGCGAGGTCGGTCTTCGTCCACGACCGGTTCGACAGCGCGTAGCCGCCGCCGCGGACGCCCATCTTGCCGGCCAGCGCCGGCAGCGCCAGCACCGCCGCGATCGACCCGCCGCCGTTCGCGTTGCGCTCCATCCCCCAGCCGAGGCGGACGAGGGCCGGCGACGCCTCCGCCCAGGCGTCGGCGAGGCGCGCCACGTCGCCGGCCGGCACGCCGGTGGCGGCGGCGGCGCGGTCGAGCGGCCACTCGGCGGCGGCTGCCAGCAGCGTCCCGGCGCCGGTCGTCCAGCGCTCGACGAAGGC
>DATABP010000304.1:0-2362 GCA_036259515.1 Thermoanaerobaculia bacterium
CCGCCACCACCGCCTCCTCGACCACCTCCTCGCGCTCCGCCAGGTACACGTAGCGGCCCAGGCCGCGCGACCACTGCACGCTGGGACCCTCGCGGCGGGCGCGGTCGAGCTGGTTGAGCTTCGAGTCGAGGTCGTCGATGAAGTGGAGGACCAGCGCTTCCGGCGTCATCGGCTCGACCGGCGAGGCGTACTCGCGCTTGCCCTGGTGCGAGAGGACGAGGTGCTCGAGGTGGAGCTGGAGGTCGTCGGGCACGTCGCCGAGCGCGAAGCAGCACTCGCGGAGGAGGTCGCGGCCGATCACCACGTGACCGACCAGCCGGCCCTCGAGCGTGTAGTCGTTGGCCGGCATGGCGCCCAGCTCGCGCACCTTGCCGAGGTCGTGGAAGAGGACGCCCAGGAGCACCAGGTCGCGGTCGAGGGTGCTGTAGTGGCCGCTGACGGCGAGCGCCAGCTCGGCCATCGACACCACGTGCTCGAGCAGGCCGCCGCGGTAGGCGTGGTGCATCGACTTCGCCGCCGGGTGCTCGCGAAGACGGGCGCCGTGGACCTCGAGCGCGTGGACCGCCAGCCGCCGCAGCACCGGCCGCCGCACCTCGGCGATCGCCCGCTCCAGCCGCCGCCACAGATCGTCGATGTCCTCGCGCGTGGACGGCACCAGCTTCGTCTCGTCGAAGCCGTAGCGGCGGTCGTCCTCGGTCGCCTTGCGGCAATCGTCGATCGAGAGCTGGAGCTGGTCGCGGTAGAGCTTGACCTGGCCGCGGAGGGCGACGAAGTCGTGGGCCTCGAAGTCGGCCTCGAGCGCGGCGCTGTCGGCCCACACCTTGGCGATCATCGAGCCGGTGGCGTCGGCGACCTCCATGTCGAGGTAGGAGCGGCCGTTGCGGTCCTGGCGCAGCTCCTTCTTGGTCACCAGGGCGAAGCCCTGCACCGCGTCGCCCGACTCCCAGGCGGCGATCGGCTCGTTGCGACGGACCGGCATCGCCGGGCAGCATAACGTCAGCGGCGGCGACAGACCAGCCGCGGCGGGAACGGATCTTGCGGCCCGACCGTGCCTCCGAGCGGCCACCGCGAACCACGAGCGAGAGAGGGAGGAAGACGAGATGGCGAAGCTGAGCCCCGAGGAGATCGAGTCCGGCCTGGCGGGCCTGCCCGGCTGGCGGCGAACCGGCGACGAGATCGAGCGGACCTACGAGCTGCCGGACTTCCGCACCGCGCTCGCCTTCGTCGGCTACGTCGGCGAGCTCGCCGAGCAGATGGGCCACCACCCGGACGTCGACGTCCGCTACGACAAGGTGCGGCTGGCGCTGTCGACGCACAGCGAGGGCGGGCTGACCGAGAACGACCTCGAGCTGGCGCGGCGGATCGATCGGGTGGGGTGAGGGCGGCCGGTTCGGCGCCGGCCGCGCCGCCGCCCCGGGAAGCGCCGCGCCGGCCGCCCGGTTGCGGAAGGTTCGTGGAGACCGAACGATGAAGCCGCGCCCCGCCGCCCCTGCCGCCCGCTTCGCTCCGGTCGCCGCGCTGGCCGCCGTCGCCGTCCTCGCCGCCGCCCCCACCGCCCCCGCCGCCGAGGCGCCGTCCGCCGAGGTCGCCGCCTGGGAGGCCGTCCTCGCCTGGCCGGAGGAGCAGCGCGCGTTCTACCAGGACGGCCCGGGATGGCTGCTCACCGAGGCCGAGCGCGCCGATCTGGTGGCGATGGAGGCGGCCGAGCGCGGCGCGTGGATGGAGGGCTTCCTCTCCGATCCCGCCTTCGCCGCCGCCGTCGCCGTCCGCCGCGAGCTGGCCTTCTCCGCCGTCCCGTCGCCCACCGACGTCCGCGCCCGGCTGCTGTTCCTCCACGGCCCGCCCGCCGAGCGGCTGGTCGTCGACTGCGGCCTGACCTTCGGGCCGCTCGAGGTCTGGACGTGGGGCGATCCCCAGGCGCCGCAGCGCGCCGGGAGCGTCCACTCGGTGGTGGTCTACGAGGACGGCGCCGCCGGCGGCTGGCGGCTGTGGCTGCCGCGGCACGGCAAGCGGGTGCTCTACACCCGCCAGATGGAGCACTGGCTGGAGGACTGGGAGGAGCTGGTCGGCGGCGGCGTGCTGCGGGCGCGGCGCTTCGACCTCCAGGCCTGCCGCGAGACGCGCCGCGTCGACCGGGTGACCGGCGTCCGCGGGCTGACCGACGCCGACGCCGACCGGCCGCGCGAGGAGGACTTCCTCGCCCTCCTCGCCCCGCCGGCCGACCTCGCCGCCTGGACCCGCCAGGCGCTCGCCGGCGCGCCGCCCCCGCCGCCGGCGCTCGAGGTCCGCGGAGCGGAGGTGCGCTTCCCCGGCCGCGTCGCCCGCCTCGCCCGCGCCCTCGACGTGCCAGCCGAGCCGCGGC
>DATABP010000305.1:0-5453 GCA_036259515.1 Thermoanaerobaculia bacterium
GAAGACTTTCTCGGCGACCAACCTGCGCCGCGCCGGCTCGGCGATGGGCGGCTTCTCGCGCAGCGGCAAGGAGGCGTCGGACGTCGAGCGCGCCGAAGGGGCGCTGGCCGACCGCAGGAGCGAGCTCGCCGACCTCGAGGCCCAGGCCGAGCGCGAGGCCCACGAGCTCGCGGAACGCTACGACCCGACGCGGGCGGAGCTCGAAGAGATCACCGTCAAGCCGCGCCGGACCGACGTCGACGTCCGCCGCGTGGCGCTCGCCTGGGTGCCGGAGTAGAAGGGCTCCGGGCCGGGCGACGGGCGCTACCCCGCCGCCGCCCTGCCGGCCTCCGCCACCCCGTCCAGCTCCTCCCACTCCGGCGTCGCCGCGTCGCGCAGGGCGGCGAGGTGCGCTTCGGGGAGGGCGAGGAAGGCGTCGACCAGGCGGGGGTCGAGCTGGGAGCCGGCGGCGGCGCGCAGCTCGGCGACGGCGGCGGCGTGGGTGCGGGCGGGGCGGTAGGGGCGGTCGGAGGTGATCGCGTCGTAGGTGTCGGCGACGGCGAAGACGCGGGCGGCCAGCGGGATCGACTCGCCGGCGAGGCGGTTCGGGTAGCCGGTGCCGTCCCAGCGCTCGTGGTGCGAGAGGACGACGTCGAGCGCCGGGCCGAGGAAGACCAGCTCGCGGAGGAGCTGGTAGCCGTAGCGCGGATGGCGACGCATCACCGCCGCCTCGCGGCGGGTCAGCGGGCCGGCCTTGCGCAGGATCTCGGCCGGCACGGCGATCTTGCCCACGTCGTGGAGCAGGCCGCCCCACTCGATGGCCGCGACGAGGTCGTCGGCGATCTCGAGGCGGCGGGCGAGCGCGGCGGCGTAGCGGGCGACGCGGAAGCTGTGGGCGAGGGTCTCCTGGTCGCGGGCGTGGGCGGCGGCGACCATGCGGGCGAGCGCCGCCTCGGTGGGAGCGAGGCCGCGGGAGGCGCGCTCGGCGAGGTGGCGCGCCCACTGGACGATGCCCGCCTCGGCGTCGGTAGAGGGCGGCGCCGCGGGGGCGGCCGGCCGGCGGAGCAGGCGCACGATCCCGAACACGGCGGCGAGCGCCAGGAGCGAGCCGACGAGCCCGGCGGCGAACGGTGCCGAGGACTCGAGCGGCGCGGCGCGCACCACCTCGCCGGCCGCCGCGGTGCTCCAGGCGAGCGCCGAGGCCGCGGCGCCCATCGCGCCCCGCATCCTCGTCGGGTGCATCTCGACCCCTCCCGAAACGACGGCGCCGCCCGCGAACACCGCCCCGAGCGGCGCACTCACATCAGTGTGTTCCACACAGAGGCGCCACGGTTCTCGTTCCGTGTCGGCGCCAGTAATCACCTACGGCAAGACTTACTCTACCAGCTTTGCGGAGGGCGCGCCGCCGGGCGGTCGCGCAAGGGCGCGCCGGAGGCGCTCAGCCGCCGCCGGCGAGATCGGCGAGGAGCGCGATGGCGCGGTCGCACTCGGCCTCGGTGTTGTAGAAGTGGGGCGACAGACGCACCCCGGCGCCGGGGCGGAAGTCGCAGATCACCTCGCGGGAGAGGAGGCCCTGGCACAGCCGCTCGGCGTCCGGATGCCACACGCTGACCGTGCCGCCGCGGCGCGCCGGCTCGCGCGGCGTGCGCACCTCGAAGCCGGCCGCCTCGGCCGTCGCGATCAGCCGGTCGGTCAGCGCCAGCGAGCGGGCGCGGATGCGGGGGGCGCCGACGCCGGCGATCAGCCGGTAGCCGGCGCGGCAGGCGTGGAGCGCCGGTACGTTCGGGGTGCCGGTGAGGAAGCGCCAGGCGCCGGCGGCGGGGGAGATCGCCCCGAAGCGGAAGGCGAACGGCTCCTCGTCGGCCTGCCAGCCAGTGAGGGCCGGGACCAGCGTCGCGGCGAGGTCCGGCCGCACCCACAGGTAGCCGGCTCCGGGGCCGCCGCACAGCCACTTCACCGACCCGCCGACCGCCGCGTCGACTCCCCACTCGGCGAGCGCCAGCGGCAGCACGCCGGCGCTCTGGTAGACGTCGAGGAGCAGGAGCGCGCCGACCTCGCGGCAGCGCCGGGCGATCGCCGCCGCGTCCTGCACGAAGGCGCTCTTGAAGAGCACGTGGGAGACCACCGCCACCCGGGTGCGCTCGTCGATCGCCGCCAGCAGCCGGTCGAGGTCGACGCCGATCCCGTCGTCGGAGGGCACCGCCTCCAGCTCGGCGCCGCGCCGCCGCTCGCCCTCGACGAGGTAGCGGAGGGTGGGGAACTCCAGCTCGGCGAGGACGATCCGGTTCCTCGCCGCCGGGTAGTCGAGGCAGGAGAGGAAGACCGCCGCCGCCACCGAGACGTTCTGGTGCATGGCGATCTCGCCGCCGCCGACGCCGAGGAGCGGCGCCAGGAGGTCGCCGGTCTCGACCGCCATCTCCCACCAGCCCTCGTGCCAAGCGCGCACGCCGCGCGCGTCCCAGGCGTCGGCGAAGGCGGCCAGCTCGTCGCGCACCCCGCGCGGCATGGCGCCGAGCGAGTTGTTGATCAGGTAGCTGGTGCGGGCGAGGATGGGGAACTCCTCGCGGAGGGCGAGGAGGTCGGCGTAAGGGGCCGGCACCCCCGCCGCCGCCGTCGCGTCGCCCGCGGGCAGGCCCCCTGCCGGCTCCCCGCTCACCGCCCCTTCCACTCCGCCGGCCGCTTGGCCAGGAACGCCGCCACCCCCTCCTCCTTGTCCTCCGACGAGAAGCAGAGGCAGAAGAGGTCGCGCTCGTAGCGGATCCCGTCGTCGAGCGGAAGCTGCTGGCTCGCCCGCACCGCCTCCTTGGCGACGCGCAGGGTCAGCGGGCTCTTGGCCGCGATCTTCGCCGCCAGCTCGAGCGTCTTCGCCCGCAGCTCCTCGTGCGGCACCACCAGCTCGACGAGCCCCAGCCGCGCCGCCTCGGGGGCGCCGATCATGTCGCCGGTCAGCGTCAGTCGCAGCGCGTGGCCGAGGCCGACGAAGCGCGGCAGCCGCTGGGTGCCGCCGCCGCCGGGGATCAGGCCGAGGTTGATCTCCGGCTGGCCGAAGCGCGCCTTCTCCGAGGCGATCCGGAGGTCGCAGGACATCGCCAGCTCGCAGCCGCCGCCCAGGCAGAAGCCGTTGATCATCGCGATCACCGGCTTGGGGAAGCCGCTCATCACGTCGTAGAGGCGGGGGCTGCGCATCGCCCAGCGCTGGTCGAAGGGGCTCCGGCCCTCGAACTCGCCGATGTCCGCGCCGGCGATGAACGACTTCTCCCCGGCGCCGGTCAGCACCACCACGCCGACGCCGTCGTCGCCCTCGAGCTCGGCCAGGAGCTCCAGCATCTCGTCGCGCACCTGCTGGTTCAGCGCGTTGAGCTTGTCGGGCCGGTTGATCGTCAGCACGGCCACGCGGCCTTCGCGCTCGACGAGGATCGTCTCGGGCATGCTCGTCTTCCTCCTGGCTCGCCGCCGCCGGCGGCCGCTGGTGGTGGGTTCGGCGCCGGCGCCGCGCGCGGCGGGCCGGGCGCCGGAGATCGTATCGCGCGGCGATGCCTCAGAGCCCGACCAGCACGTCGTCGATCGGCACCGGCATGAAGCTCGCGACGAGCACCAGGAGCGCCAGCGCCGCCACCGCCAGCCGGCCCGGCCCGAGCCCCGCCTCCGGGCGCGCCACCGGCGGATGGCGGAGGCCGATCACCAGCAGCACCACGCACCACACCAGCCAGCCGGGGAAGGCGAAGGCGGCGAGCGCCACGGCGATCCACACCGGCAGCGCGAGGCGGTGCTGGAGGCGCGGCGACACCGCGTAGAAGACGTGGCCGCCGTCGAGCTGGCCGACCGGCATCAGGTTCATCGCGGTGACCAGGAGGCCGAACCAGGCGGCGAGCGCCCACGGGTGGAGGTGCAGGATGGCGCCGTCGGGGAGCGGGCCGTGGAAGGCCAGCCGCGCCGCCTCGATCGCCAGCGAGCGGCCGGGGACGAGGAGGATGCCGGCCGGCTCGGCCGCGCCGGCGAGCGGCGGCGGCACCACCACCTCCGAGCGCGCCACGCCGGCGATCAGGAACGGCACCAGCACCGCGAAGCCGGCGAGCGGCCCGGCGACGCCGACGTCGAAGAGCTGCCGGCGGTCGCGGATCGGCGCCCGGATGCGGATGAAGGCGCCGAGGGTGCCGAGCGCCAGCGGCAGCGGCAGGAAGTAGGGCACCGTCGAGGGCAGCCGGTACCAGCGGCAGGCGAAGTAGTGGCCGAGCTCGTGGGCGAGCAGGATGGCGAGCGCCGGCAGCGAGAAGGAGAGCCCGAGGCGGAGGATCTCGGGATCGCCCCACACGCCGGCGATGGTCGACGGCAGCAAGAGCGGCCACTCGATCGGCGACACCCGGGTGGGGTGCGCCCACAGGAGCCACACGGCGCCCATCGTGGTGGTGGTGAAGAGCGTCGCCGCGGCGAGGAGCGCGGCGCGGCCCCAGCGCGGCCGGTGGACGGCCCGCGGCGGCGGCAGGTCGGGGGCGAGCGGGTCGCCGGCGCCCGCCGGCGGCAGCACCTCGGGGGAGAGCGCGGACGACCCGCGGTGGTCGCGGGGGTCCATGCGGAAGAGCGTACCGCCGCGAGAGGCGGGCGGCCTAGAGGTCCTTCAGCTCCTTGCCCGGCTTGAAGCGGACGGTCTTGCCGGGGGTGATCGCCACCTCGATGCCGGTCTTCGGGTTGCGCCCGACGCCGCGCTTGCGGTCGCGCACCTGGAACACGCCGAAGCCGCGCAGCTCGATGCGCTTGCCGTCGCACAGCGCGTCCTTCATCGCGTCGATGATCGTGTCGACCGCCTGGGCGGCCTTGACGCGCGGCAGGTCGCCCAGCTCCGCGACGCGGTTGACGAGATCGGACTTGATCATTCAGGGCTCCCGAAGAGCGCGGCGGAGCATAGCGGACGGCTTCGCGGGGTGTCAACCGGCGGCGGGGCCGGAATGTGCTTGTCTTTTCAGCGAGATACAGCGTTCGAGGGCGGCCGCGGCGCGGTCGGCGAGGTGGCGCAGCGCGTCGAGGTCGAGGGCGGCGACGGGGGCGCCGTCGCGGTCGCCGTAGATCACCGCCGCGAGCCGCTCGCCGAGCCGCACGGGCAGGCACACGCACGGCCCCGGCGGGTCGACGCCGAGCGCCGCGACGAGCGGCCGGTGGGCCGGCATCGGGGGCAGCGGGCCGATGTGGAGCGGCGACCCCTGCCGGAGGTTGAGGAAGATCGAGGGGCGGTCGAAGGGGATGGCGACGTCGGCGAGCCGCTCGCGGTCGAGGCCGTCGCCGGCGCCCATCCAGCCGTGGACGCCGTCGCGGCGCACCGCGAAGAGCGCCACGCGGTCGAAGAGCTGGCGCAGGTAGGCGAGGAGCGTGCGGCCGACCTCGTCGCGCTCGACGGCTGCGTCGAGCTGGGCGACGGCGGAGGCGAGCGTCGTCGGATCGCGGCGCGGGGGCGCCGGCGCGGGGGTCGGGCGCGGGCGGGC
>DATABP010000306.1:0-3286 GCA_036259515.1 Thermoanaerobaculia bacterium
ACGGGCGGCGCCTCGACGGCCGCGCAGCCTTCCGGCGACCGCTGTCCGGCGCGCTCCACGTTCCCCCCGTGTGGCCGCCGACGCGGGCCGGGACAAGCCGGCCCCCGCGGCCCTCGTCTGCTACGCTCGTCCCGGCGCCCCGCGCGCGTCCGCCGCGGCGCCCTCTCCCCAGCCGATCGCCACCTCCGGAGGAGCACTCCCCATGGCCGACACGCGCATCGAGCGGGACAGCCTCGGCGAGATCGAGGTCCCCGCCGCCGCCTACTACGGCGCCCAGACCGAGCGGGCGCGCCGCAACTTCCCGGTCTCCGGGCTCACCCTGCCGCACCGCTTCCTCGCCGCGATGGCGCTCGTCAAGCGCGAGGCGGCCCGGGTCAACGCCGAGAAGGGCACCGTGCCGCGGGAGATCGCCGACGCCATCGTCCGCGCCGCCGACGAGGTGATCGCCGGCCGCCACCGCGGCGAGTTCCCGCTCGACGTCTTCCAGACCGGCTCCGGCACCTCGACGAACATGAACGTCAACGAGGTGCTCGCCAACCGGGCGGCCGAGATCCTCGGCGGCGAGCGGGGCGCGAAGTCGGTGCACCCGAACGACCACGTCAACTTCGGCCAGTCGTCGAACGACACCATCCCGACGGCGATCCACGTCGCCGCCTACGGCGCGGTCGCCGAGGAGCTCGAGCCGGCGCTCGCCCATCTCGCCGCGACGCTGGAGGCGAAGGCGGCGGAGCTCGACGACGTGGTCAAGATCGGCCGCACCCATCTCCAGGACGCCGTGCCGGTGCGGCTGGGGCAGGAGATCGGCGGCTGGGCGGCGCAGGCGCGCTACGGGCTCGACCGGCTGGCGGCGGCCAGGGTGCGGCTCGCCGAGCTGGCGCTGGGCGGCACCGCGGTGGGCACCGGGCTCAACGCCGCGCCCGGCTTCGCCGACGCGGTGATCGCCGGCGTCGCCGCCGCCACCGGGCACCCCTTCCGTCCGGCGCCGAACAAGTTCGAGGCGTTGGCCGCCAAGGACGCCGCGGTCGAGACCTCGGGCGCGTTGAAGACGATCGCCGTCTCGTTGACCAAGATCGCCAACGACGTGCGCTGGCTCGCCTCCGGCCCGCGCTGCGGCATCGGCGAGATCGAGATCCCGTCGCTCCAGCCGGGCAGCTCGATCATGCCCGGCAAGGTCAACCCGGTGATCCCTGAGAGCGTGCTGATGGTCGCGGCGCAGGTGGTGGGCAACGACGCGGCGATCGCCGTCGCCGGGATGAGCGGCGTCTTCGAGCTCAACGTGATGATGCCGCTGATCGCCTACGACCTCCTGCAGTCGATCGAGATCCTCGCCAGCGCGGCGCGCCTCCTCGCCGACCGCACCATCGCCGGCCTCGCCGCCCGCCGCGAGCGCTGCGCCGAGCTGGTCGAAGGGTCGCTGGCGATGGTCACCTCGCTGGCGCCGAAGATCGGCTACGACGCCGCCGCCGACCTCGCCAAGGAGTCGTGGAGGAGCGGCCGCACCGTCCGCGAGCTGGCCCGCGAGCGCCGCGTGCTGCCGGAGGACGAGCTGGAGCGCGCCCTCGACGCGCGCCGGATGACGGAAGGCGGCCTCGTCGACTGACGTCCCTCAGCACACCGGCAGCCGGTCGAGCGCCTCGGCGAGCGCGCCGGCCGAGGGGTAGCGGTCGGCGGGCTCGCGGGCCAGGCAGCGGCGGACGACGCGGTCGAGCCCGGCCGGGGCGTCGGGCGCCGGGTCGGCGAGCGGCGGCGCCTCGTCGCCGAGCCGGCGGGCGAGCACCGCCTCGCAGGTGGCGGCGGGGAAGGGCTGCCGCCGGGCGGCGAGCTCGTAGAGGGTGGCGCCCAGGCCGTAGACGTCGGTGCGCAGGTCGACGGCGGCGTCGCCGGCCAGCGCCTGCTCCGGCGCCATGTACGCCGGGGTGCCGAAGCGCCGCGGCGTGCCCCGCCGCGCCCCCGCCTCCCGGGCGATCCCGAAGTCGATCAGCCAGGCGTCGAGCCGGCCGCCGCGGCGGGCGACGAGCACGTTCCCGGGATTGAGGTCGCAGTGGACGATGCCGCGCCGGTGCACCGCCGCCACCGCGCGGCAGAGGTCGCGCACCAGGCGGAGCGCCTCGCCGAGGCTCATCGCCGGCCGCGCCGCGCGCAGCGTCGAGCCGGCGACGAACGGCATCGAGAACCAGGGAAAGCCGCCGACGCGGCCGTGGTCGAGCACCGGCAGCACCGCCGGATGGTCGACCCGCGCCTGGAGCCGCGCCTCGCGCAGCGCATCGCCCCGCTCGCGGCCGTCGACCAGCACCTTGACCGCCACGGTGCGGCGGTGGCGGCGGTCGCGGGCGCGGTAGACGCGGCCCATGCCGCCGCGCCCGGCGAGCGCCAGCTCGCCGAAGCGCGACCAGCCGTCGAGGAGCGCCGGGGACGGCGCCGGCCGGGGATGGCCGGAAGGTCCGGGGAGGGTCAGCGTCGGATCACCGGGGGCGGCGGATCGCCGTGCTGACCACTCCCCGGGGAGGGACCACGACACCGCGGGGAACCGCGGCTCGCCGGCAGGCGGAGCGAGCGCCGCGCCCTCCCACCGCGTCGCCGGGAGCGCCCGCTGGGCGTCCCGGCAAAGCGGCGGTCGTTCGCAGATCGTCTCCACCCGTCCCTCCTTGGGAGGCCCGAGGGGCTCGGCCTCTCATGAGGTGGTGACGGATTCGGCCGTTCCGTTTCGCTCAGCTCGCCGAGCGCAGGGGCGTCGGGGGAGTCAGCGCCGCACCACCTCGAACTGGAAGTCGCCGATCAGCTCCGGCTCGCCGCCGCCGGCGGGGATGCCCTCGAGCTCCAGCCGGTAGCGGCCGGAGACGAAGATCTCGGCCGGCAGGTCCAGCTCGACCGTCGGGCCGCCGGCGCCGGCGCCGCTCGCCGGCGGGATGCCGGTGCGGCTCCACGCCAGCGCGCCGCCGGGGGGCGCGTAGAGCCGGGCGCGGAAGGCCGGGTGCGGCTCGCGCACGCCGGTGTCGAGCTGCAGGTGGACGCGGCCGGTCTCCGGCGCCAGCGCCAGCTCGGGGACTCCCGCCGCCGAGCGCTGCGCCGCGGTCAGGAGGTAGGAGACGGCGGTCGCCCGCGGCAGCGCGCTGCGGCGCAGCCGCTCGACCTCCGCCGAGAGCCGCTCGCCGCGGTCGCGCAGCGCCTCGCCCTCGCGCGTCGTCTCGTCGAGGCGCGCCGCCCACCGCTCGCGCTCGGTGGTGCGGGCGCTCCGCTCCTCGGCGAGTCGGGCGGCCAGCCGGTCGCGCTCCTCCGCGAGGCGCGC
>DATABP010000307.1:0-11159 GCA_036259515.1 Thermoanaerobaculia bacterium
CGACGGAGGGGGAGGAGCCGGCGGCGGAGGACGAGGAGGAGCCGGAGCCGACGGTGCCGGTGCTGCTCCTGGAGGGGGAGGAGCAGGGGACCCAGCCTCAGGCATACCCGCACCAAGACCCTGACGGCTAGTTTGGGCGCACATTGCTTGTCAACGAAACAGCTTTGAGCGATACTTAAGCGCCGTCAGATAGAGTGCTCCCGTTTCGGAGACCCAGATGCGTCACCTCGACCTCGATCTTCTGCAGGCCGTGATCGACGGCGACCTGCCGCCGAAGACCTTGCTTCGCCGGCTCCTCGATCACGTTGGCGAGCTGTGCCCGGACTGCGGCGAGGTCATCACGGCTCTACGACGCGGGAGTGGCTCGGCCGAGAGCGACCTGGGCGCTCCGGTCGTCGCCGGTGAGGCCGCACCCGCCAGCCTGCGACCGCAGAGTGTCCGTGACCTGCGGCTGGTCAGTGCCGTCGAGCGAGCCGAGAAGAGCGTCGTGGATTGGTCGAAGCAGCTCCGCCGCGAACGGCGGCGAGCGCGCGCCGAGCTGCGCGAGCTGACCAGCCTGCCGACGAGCGAGCGCGCGCAGCGCATCCAACAGGCGAGGACCCGGTTTCGGTCGCGGACCCTCGCCGAGCTGTTGATCGAGGAAAGTCGCCGAATCGTCCGGGAGAACCCTGCCGAGTCGCGCAGCTTGGCGGCCCTGGTCGACGTCGTGCTGTTGTGGACGCCGGGCGCCGTCGAGTCGGACTGGGCCCGCGAGCTGTCGCTCCGGGCAAGGGCATGGGAGGCGAACGCTCTCCGTGTCGCAGGCGACCTCCGCGGCGCCGAGCACTCGTTTGGAGAGCTGCGCGTACGGTTGGCACGCGAAGTCGCCGCCGGTGAAGAGCTGCATGCCGAGCTCTGCTCGCTCGAAGCTTCGCTCCGCATCGACCAGCGGAGACTGGCGGAGGCTCGAAATCTCTTGGAACGCGCGGCATTCTTGCACCGACAGGCAGGCTCGCGAGAACCTCTCGCACGTGTGCTCTTGAAGCTGGCCATCGTCGAAGATCAGAGCGGAGATTCTGAGTCGGCCGTCAGGGTCCATTGCCAAGCTCTCGACCTCCTTGATCCCCAAAAGGATGCTTCACTCTTCCTGTCGACGGTGGTCAATCTAGGTCTATACCTGCTCGAGCTCGAGAAGGCCGCGCAAGCGGAAGAGCTCTTGTCACTTCATTGTCAGGAGTTGGTACAGGCTGAGATTTGGGAGAGTCCGCGGGTGATGTCCCTCCGCGGCCGCATCGCCCTCGCCCAGGGCGACGAGGCCGAGGCGGAGAACCTCTTCCTCGCCGCCCGTGCCGAGCTGATCCGTCGGGGCGATCCTCTGCGCGCCGCCGTCGCCTCGCTCGACCTCGCCCTCCTCTACCTGGCGCAGGGCAAGACCGCCGACCTGCGGCGGATGGCGCGGCTGATCGGGGCGATCTTCGAGGCCGAGGACCTGCACCAGGAGGCGCTCGCCACGGTGGTTCTCTTCCAGCAGGCGGTCGCCGCGGAGACGGTCACCCTGGAGGCCATCCGCGTCTGGCGGCGCCAGCTCGAGAGCGGCGGCGACCAGCCCCGGCGCAGCGCCGCCCGGCCGTCGTAGCCGCCGTCGCCTTTCGCGACCCGCCGTCTACGCCGAGCGCTTGAGCGCCCGGATCAGCTCCTGCTTGCTCATCCCGCTGCGGCCCGGGACATCGGCGCGGCGGGCGCGCTCGTAGAGCTCCTCTTTCGACAGCTCCGCCAGGTCCGGCACGGCGCGGCGGCCGGCGCGCTGGGTCCCCGACGCCGCCGGCTTCGCCGCCGACTTGGGCCGCGCGCTCCCCTTCTTCCGCCCCGGCCGCTCCGTCCTCCGCGCCGGCCGGCGGGCCGGTGCCGGCGGCGTCGCGCGGCCGCGGAGGTTGCGCTTGATCACCTCCATCAGGTCGACGACCTCGGCGCCCTCGCTCTCCTCCCCTCCGTCCGGCAGCACCGGCGGGGCGAGGACGTCCTCGCCGGCCTCGAGCTTCTCACGGGCGACGGCGAGGAGGCGGCGGGAGTCCTCGTCCTCCAACTCGCGTTCGTCGAGGGCGGGCCTCGCGGCGGCGCGGATGGCGCGGGCGAGGCGGTCGACGGCCTTCTTCGGCGGCGTCTCGGGCTCGGGGAGGCCGACGTCCTGGGCGCTCCGCACCTCGTCGGCGAAACGCAGGGTGGCGGCGCGCAGGATGCCGTTCTCGGCGAAGATCGCCACCAGGTACTCCTTGCCGCGCATGACGAAGGTGGCGATGCCGGCGCGGCCGGTGTCCTCCATCACCGCGGCGAGCAGGCGGTAGGCCTTGGTGGTGTCGCCCGCGGGCGTGAGGTAGTAGGCGCGCTGGAAGTAGAGCGGGTCGATCGCGGCGGCGTCGACGAAGCGGGTGAGGTCGATGTCGCGGCTCTTCTCGGGCGCCAGCACGTCGAGCTCCTCGTCGGAGACGGTGACGAAGCGGCCGTCGTCGACCTCGGCGCCGCGCACGATCTCTTCCCAGGAGACCTCCTCGCCCCGGTGCGAGAAGTAGCGGCGGGAGAGCGGCGTGCCATCGGGCGCCACCATGCGGAGCGCGACGCGGCCGCTCCGGTTCGCCGGGTAGAGGTCCACCGGAACGGCGACCAGGCCGAAGCTGATCGTGCCCGACCAGAACGGGCGCGGCGCGGCGGCCTCAGCCGGCACGGCGCTGCCTCCCGCCGCCGCGCGCCTTCTCCAGGCTGGCGGCCAGCGCGCGGTCGAGGTCGTCGGACGGCTTCTTGGGGCGCATCTTGCGCACCTTCGGGGCCTTTCCTGCGGCCTTGGCGGCGACCAGCTCGGCGACCCGCTCGCGGTGCTCGTCGCGGTAGTCCTCGGGGCGGAAGTCGTCCTCCAGCGCCTCGACGAGCTGGCGCGCCATCGCCAGCTCGCGCTCCGCGAGCTGGCGGCCGCGCGGCGCCGGCAGGTCGGCGGCGGAGATCACCTCGCCGGCGTTGCGCAGGGTGACCAGCATCAGCCGGCCGTTCCGGGCGTGGAGCGCGCCGGCGTAGCGCTTCTTCCGCATCGTCCAGCGCGCCACGCCCTGCCGCCCCTCGCGCTCGAGCGCGGCGGCGAGCGCGAGGTAGGGCTCGCGCGCGTCGTCGCCGTCGGGGCCCAGCCAGTAGGGGCGCTCGTACCACGGTGGGTCGATCGCCTCGGCGGGCACGAAGCGGGTCAGCTCGACGGCGCGCGAGGCTTCGGGCTGCGCCTGGGCGAGGTCCTCGTCGCCGAGCACCACGAAGACGCCCGGCTCGGCCTCCCAGCCCTTCCGCACCTCGTCCTTCTCCACCGGCTCGCCGGTCGCCGGGTGGACCATGCGCTGCTCGACCGGCTTCTCGTCCTTGGCGTCGAGCAGGCGGAAGTGGACCTTCCTGTCCTCGACCGCCGAGTAGAGCTTGACCGGCACCTCGGTCTCGCCCACCCGGAGGACGCCCTTCCAGATCGCCCGCGCCGCCACCGCCGTCACCCTCCCCCGCCGGCGACCGCGCCGTGGCAGCCGTGGCAGCGCACCTCGGCGGTCTCGCGGACGACGACGGCGCAGGAGGGGCACATCGGGCCGTCGCAGTCGACGCAGCGCACCTCGACCTCGACGGCGTAGGTGGCGAGGCAGCGCTCGCAGGTCTCGGCGACCTCGGCGGGGTCGCCGCCGAGCCACCAGGGGCGTTCGCGGGTCGGTGCGGCCATCGCGAAGGGCGAGGATTCAAGAACGCTGCCCGCCGCTGGCACCGCCCCTGCACCGGCACCGCGCATGACCGCGCCCTCTCCCCGCCGCCGGACCGGCGGCGTCTGGTGGTGGATCGCCGCCGTCGCCGCGGCGCTCCTCGTGCTGTGGCTCTACTGGGCGTGGGGCTGGGGGGCGCGCGAGCCGCTCGAACCGCCGACGCCGGAGACCTCGTCGGCTCCGAGGCCTCCACCCACGGCGTAGACCGCGCCCTCCGCACGGCTTCCGTCTCCGCCGCGCCTGCGCGACACGAGGTGCCGGAGCGGGGCCGATCCCGCTCGGCCGAGCGGCCGCCGGAGAGGCGAACCTCTCAGTTCGCGCGGCAGGAGCAGTAGGCGGTCAGGGCCGAGCAGCGACAGCAGGCGTGGCAATCAGAACAGCCCCATTCTCGCTCGACCTCCTCCAGGCGGACGTCCGGCGTCGTGGACGACGAGGACTCGCGGCGTGGGCTCCTTCTCGGCGGGCCCTCAGGGGAGCGGGCGGGGGACGGCCGGCGGCGGCTCGGCCGGGGGGGTGGGGACGACGCCGGGGGGCGGCGGCGGCAGCTCGCGGTTGCGGCGGGCGGCGCGGCGGCCGAGGAGCGTCAGCGGCGACTGCGTCCAGCGCGAGCTGAGGCGATGTCCCGGCACCGGCTCGATCCCCGCCTCTCCGTCCTCCGGCGGCGCCGGCAGGACCGCCGACGCCAACTCGGTGATCCGTGCCGTGGCTCCCGGCAGCAGGCGGTCGACGATCTCGGCGGCGCGCGCCTGGGGCGTCAGGGTCAGCGTCGGCCGGCCCTCGCGGCAGGCGGCGAGGATCTTCTTCGCCGCGCGGTCGGCGTTCATGGTCAGGAGCGGCAGGCTCGACGAGACCCCGAACCAGTCGAGCTCGCTCCCCCGCCGCCCCTTGAACATCGCGTGGAGGTAGGACCCGGTGCGCATCAGCCCCGGGGTGACGGTGGTGACCAGCACGCCGCGCTCGGCGAGCTCGGCGCGCAGCGCCTCGGAGAGCCCGGTCAGCGCGAACTTGCTGGCGCAGTAGGGCGCCATGTGCGGCACCGCGATGCGGCCGCCGATCGAGGAGACGTTGACCAGCCGCCCGGCGCCCGACGCCTCGAGGTGCGGCAGGGCGGCGAGGATCAGCCGCAGCGGGCCGCCGAAGTGGGTGGCCATCGCGCGGTCGAAGTCGCCGAGGGTCAGGCTGTCGAGCGGGCCCACCTGGATGATGCCGGCGTTGTTGATCAGCACGTCGAGGCGGCGGAAGGCGCGCAGCGTCTCCTCGACGGCGCGCTCGGCGTCGCCCTCGACGGTGAGGTCGGCGACGATCGGCAGCACCTCGACGCCGCAGGTGGCGAGCTCGCCGGCGGCCGCGTCGAGCTCGCGGGGGTCGCGGGCGACGAGGGCCAGCCGGGCGCCCTCGCGGGCCAGCCGGCGGGCCATCGCCAGCCCCAGGCCGCGCGAGCCGCCGGTCAGGAGCACCGCCTTGTCGCGGAAGCGGATGCGCCGCCGCCAGGCCAGCGTCTTCCGGCCCAGCCAGAAGCCGGCGGCGAGCGCCAGCGCCACCCTCTCACCGCGGGAGAGACTCGCGAGACCACGGTCGCAGGCGCGCATCAGTGGGTCCTCCCGTCCGGCCGCATCACCACCTTGATGCAACCGTTCTTCTTGTCGCGGAACGTGCGGTAGGCGTCCGGGGCGTCCTCCAGCGAGACGCGGTGGGTGATCAGACGCGTGGGGTCGATCTCGCCCGCCTCGATCCTGCCCAGGAGCGGCTCGAGGTAGCGGTGGACGTGGGTCTGACCCATCTTGAGCGTCAGGCCCTTGTTGAAGGCGGCGCCGAAGTTGACCTTGTCGAGCATCCCGCCGTAGACGCCGGGGATCGACACCGTGCCGCCCTTGCGGCAGGCCTGGAGCGCCTGGCGCAGCGCGTGCGGGCGGTCGGTCTCCAGCTTGAGCGCCTGCTTGGCGCGGTCGTAGAAGGCGTCGAAGGTGGTGCCGTGCGCCTCCATGCCGACGGCGTCGATGCAGCGGTCGGGGCCGCGGCCGTGTGTCATCTCGCGCAGCTCGGAGACGACGTCGACCTGGTCGTAGTCGAGGGTCTCGGCGCGGCCCCAGTCGGCGGCGAGCTGCAGGCGCTCGGGGACGCGGTCGATGGCGATCACCCGACCGGCGCCGAGCATCCAGGCGCTCTGGATGGCGAACTGCGCCACCGGGCCGCAGCCCCACACCGCCACCGTGTCGCCCGGCTCGATGCCGCAGTTCTCGGCCGCCATCCAGCCGGTGGGGAAGATGTCGGAGAGGAAGAGCACGTGCTCGTCGCTCACCCCCTCGGGCACCTTGATCGGGCCGACGTCGGCGTAGGGCACGCGGGCGTACTCGGCCTGCCCGCCGGCGTAGCCGCCCATCATGTGCGAGTAGCCGAAGAGCCCCGCCGGCGACGAGCCGTAGGCGGCCTCGGCCACCGCCGCGTTGGGGTTCGAATTGTCGCAGAGCGAGAACTCGCGGCGCTGGCAGTGGAAGCAGCGCCCGCAGGCGATCGCGAAGGGCACCACCACGCGGTCGCCGACCGCCAGGTTGCCCACCTCGGGGCCGACCTCGACCACCTCGCCCATGAACTCGTGGCCGAGCACGTCGCCCTTCTTCATCGTCGGGATGAAGCCGTCGTAGAGGTGGAGGTCGGAGCCGCAGATCGCGGTCAGCGTGATCTTGACGATCGCGTCGCGGGGGTTGAGGAGCGTCGGGTCGGGGACGGTCTCCACCGACAGCTCGTGTTTGCCTTGCCAGCAGACGGCGCGCATGTGGGGGGTTCCTCCGGAGTGGGTTCGGCTGGCTGGAACGGAGCTCAGAACGGGTTCGAGAGGTCGATCGCGGAGCGGTGGCCGGTCGGCTGCCCCTCGGTGCGCGGCACCTCGCCGGCCTCGACCAGGCTCTTGAAGCGGCGCAGGTCCTCGGCCAGCGCGCGGCGGGTCAGCGGAGCGAGCCTCGCCTCGGGCACGGTGCCGCCCTCGACGACGATCGCGGCGCGCAGCACGCACTCGCCGTCGGGGTCGCGGCCGGGGCCGGGCGCCACCTCGATCTCGCCCCGGTGGCGCACCGGCGAGCCGGGGAGCGACTGCCAGGCCAGGCGGCGGCCGGGGTCCTCCTCGACGATCTCCGCCTCCCACTCGACGCGGCGGCCGCCGGGGGTCACCGCGGTCCACCGCGAGCGGCGGCCGTCGAGGGTCTCGACCGATTCGATGTGGCGCAGGTAGCGCGGCAGCTCGTCGAGCCGGCGCCAGCGCCGCCACACCTCTTCCGACGGCCGCTCGACGATCCAGCTCGCCGAGATCTCTCGCTCGCCGCGGCGGCGGCGCGCCAGCCACCAGGGAACGGCGACGGCGGCGGCGCCGAGGGCGGCGAAGGTCAGGGTCTTCTTGTTCATCGGGTGCGGTCCTCTCTGTCGAATGGCCGCCGGCCGGGGGACGGTGGCGACGGTGGAGGGTGCAGGACCGGTGCCCGGCGGTGGTGGCGGGGGCCGCGCGCGATGGCAACGGGATTGCTTCGGAATGGGGGCGATGACCGTGACGACCGAGAGTGTGGCGAGCCGCCCGTCGACCTCTTCCAGCCGCCGGCCGGGCGCCGACCTCGCGCGCGAGATCGCCGAGCTGGGGCCGTGGTTCCACAACCTCCACCTGCCGGACGGCACCGAGACCTTCCCCGACCACTGGCTGGGCGACTTCCCCACCTTCAAGTGGCGGCAGCTCGAGGCGCGGCTGCCGGCGGACCTCGCCGGGTGGACGGCGCTCGACGTGGGGTGCAACGCCGGGTTCTACAGCTTCGAGCTGGCGCGGCGGGGGGCGACGGTGGTCGGGCTCGACGCCGACCGGCACTACCTCGACCAGGCGCGGTGGGCGGCGCGGCGGTTCGGGATGGAGGACCGGGTGAGCTTCCGCGAGGGGCAGGTCTACGACCTCGGGCGCGAGCCGGGGGACTACGACCTGGTGCTCTTCATGGGCGTCTTCTACCACCTGCGCTACCCGCAGCTCGCGCTCGACGTGTTGGCGCGCAAGGCGCGGCGGATGCTGGTATTCCAGACGCTGACCGCGCCCGGCGACGAGGTGGCCGAGGCGCCCGTCGACCTGCCGCTCGACGCCCGCGGCCGGCTCGGCGAGCCGGGCTGGCCGAGGATGTCGTTCATCGAGCACCGGCTGGCCGGCGATCCGACGAACTGGTGGGCGCCGAACCACGCCTGCGTCGAGGCGATGCTGCGCTCCGCCGGCCTGGCGGTCATCGACCGCCCGGGCCACGAGATCTACCTCTGCAAGCCGGACCCCGAGCGCGCCGCGCTCGCCGCCCAGCGCGACCGCTTCGAGCTCGCCTCGGCCCTGGGGGTGGAGCACGCGGCCGCCGGGTGACCGCGGCGCCGCGGGGCACGGCTCTTGCGATCTTCGAAAGGCATCGGGTCGCCGCCGAGCGGCCGCTTCGCGCCGGCCCGAGGGCGACCACACCACGCAACCACAACGGGCTAGCCCCAGGAGGGACGCATGTTCGGACACAGCCGTTTCGACAACCTGCGCGACCTGTACCTCGACGAGCTCCGCGACCTGTACGACGCGGAGCACCAGATCCTGAACGCGCTGCCGAAGATGATCGACCGCGCCAGCCACGACGAGCTCAAGCAGGTCTTCCGCAGCCATCTCGAGGAGACCCGCGGCCAGGTCAACCGTCTGGAGGAGGTCTTCCGGAGCTGCGGCGAGACCCCCGATCGCAAGACCTGCCTGGCGATGAAGGGCCTGATCGCCGAGGGCGAGGAGGTGATCAAGGCGAAGGGCGACCCGGACGTCATCGACGCCGGGCTGATCGGCGCCGCGCAGCGCGTCGAGCACTACGAGATCGCCGGCTACGGCACCGCCCGCACGCTGGCCCGCCGCCTCGGCTTCGAGGACCAGGCCCGCCTGCTGCAGCAGAACCTCGACCAGGAAGGGAACGCGGACAAGAAGCTGACCTCGGTCGCCGAGAGCCGCGTCAACGTCGAGGCCGCGATGGGCAGTCCGGTCGGCGCCGGCGTCTGACGACGCCTGCACCACCGCCACCGCAGCACCACGCGCCACCTCCGGCCTCGGCCGGGGGTGGCGCTCTTCGTTCGGGGCGGCGTCAGCCCGCGCCGAGCACGGCGAGCGTCATCCGCTCGCTCCGGCGCAGCCCGCGCTGCTCCTCCGGCGGCACGGCGGCGGCGGCCTTCGCGCAGGTCTCGGCGAGGGTGCCGTTCTCGTAGGCGGCGAGCACCGCCGGGTGGACGTAGAACTGGCGGGTGACCGCCGGGGTGTTGCGCAGCTCCTCGGCGACCTGCTTGATCGCGGCGACGACGTTCCTCTTCGCCTCGGCGGCCGAGGCCGGCGGGTCCATCGCCAGGAGCGCCTCGACCGCCGCCACCGTGCCGGCCCAGGTGCGGAAGTCCTTGGCGGTGAGGTCGCCGCCCATCGCCTCGCGCAGGTAGTCGTTGACGTCGCCGGAGTCGATGCGGTGGTGGCGGCCCGCGGCGTCGGTCCAGGCGAAGAGCTCGCAGCCGGGGATCTCCTGGCACTCGCGCACCATCTCGGCGATCTTCGGGTCGGTGAGGTCGACGACGTGCTCGCGGCCTCCCTTGCCGGCGAACTCGAGGTGGACGTCGTCGCCGTCGACCTCGACGTGCTCGGCCTCGAGAGTGGTCAGGCCGTAGGAGTCGTTGTCGCGGGCGTACTCCTCGTTGCCCACCCGCACGTGGGTGCTCTCCAACAGGCGGACGAGGCCGGCGAGGACGCGGCGGCGGTCGAGGGTGGGGCGCGCGAGGTCGCGGCGCACCCGGCGGCGGAGCGCCGGCAGCGCCAGGGCGAAGGGCACCAGACGGGCGAACTTGGTGGCGTCGGAGACCGCCCGCCACAGCTCGTGGTAGCGGTACTGCTTGCGCCCGCGGTCGTCGCGGCCGGTGGCCTGGAGGTGGCCCTTGGGAGACGGGCAGATCCACACCTCGGTCCACGCCGGCGGGATGGCGAGGGCGGCGATGCGGGCGAGCGTCTCGCGGTCGCGGATCGGCTGGCCGTCGGGGTCGACGTAGCTCCAGCCGCGGCCGCGGCGCCGGCGGCGGATGCCCGGCCGATCGTCGCCGACGTAGCGCAGGCCGGCCAGCCGCGCGCGGACGACCGGGTCGTCGATCTCGCCGGTGCGCTCCGCGAGGCGGTCGAGGAAGTCGGCCGCGGTGCGGGCGCGGGCGGCGGGGCGGCTCATGCCGGGGGGCGGCGGTGCACGAGCGGTGCCGCGACGGCGGCGGCGGCGGCGGCGGCGATTCGTGGCACAGGAAGTGCTATGCCGGATGTGCGATGTCGTCGTCCACCCGGTGCCGCGGAGGCTCGCCTCGGCGGCTCGACTCGGAAAGGAAGTCGCGGTGACCCTTCTCGACTCCGGACCCTCCCTCGCCTTCGACGAGCGGGCCGCCTCCGCCGTCCGGCCGCGCCGGTACGAACGGCTGGTGGTGGCCACCCACCGGTTGCCTTCGGCCGGCGGCGAGCGGCCGGACGGCGAGCCGCTCGAGGAGTGGCTCGGCGCCCTCGGGCCGCGGCTCGCCGGCGGCGGCTGGGTGGGCGCCGCGGGGACCCCGCCGGCCACCGGAGAGCTGGCCGCGACCGCCCCCCCCAGCCTCTCCCGGCACGCGGTCGACCTGCCGCGCCAGGAGGCGGCCGACGCCGAGCGCTTCTGCCGGCGGGCGCTCCTGCCGCTCTTCCACGGCCTGCCCGGCGACTGCCGCTTCGAGGCGCGCTGGTGGCACGCCTACCGGCGCACCGCCCGCCGCTTCGCCGACGCCGTCGAGGCGGCGGTCGATCCGGGGACGCTGGTGTGGGCGCACGGGCCGCGGCTCACCGGGGTGGCGGCGCTGCTCCGCGGCCGCTGGTCGCTCGCCCGCTGGCCGGCGGCGGCGACGCCGGGGCTGGCGCACTTCCTCCACTGCCCGTTCCCGCCGCTCGACCACTTCCTCGCCCTGCCCTGGCGGCGCGAGGTGCTGGCGATGCTCCTCGCCCACGACCTCCTCGCCTTCGAGAGCCGGCGCGACGTCGAGCACCTCCGCGAGTGCGTCGGCGCGCTGCGCGACGACTGCCGGGTGGAGGGCGCGGGGGACGGCGGGCTGATCCGCGTGCCGGCGAGCGCCGGCACCTGGCGTGAGGTACGGCTGGCGGTGGTGCCCACCGGGGTCGACTTCGCGGCGTCGTCGCGGCAGGCGGAGTCGGCCGAGGTGCGCCTCGCCGCCGAGCGGGTGCGCGCCGGCGCCGGAGGCCGGCGGCTGCTCGTCGCGGTGGAGCGCCTGGAGCCGGCGCGCGGCGTGCTGCCGCTCCTCGCCGCCTACGGCGCGCTGCTCGAGGGTCGCCCGGAGGCGGCGCGCGACCTCTGCCTGGTGCTGGCGGTCGAGGCGGAGCGGGACGGG
>DATABP010000308.1:0-2098 GCA_036259515.1 Thermoanaerobaculia bacterium
ACTGGGGTGAGGTCGAGGGCGAGCTCTACGCGGCGACGGTCGCCGGCGGGCCGGCGGCCGGGTTCACCGCGCGCTACGACTTCGGCTTCCTCGAGACGCTGCTCACCGCCTACTTCAAGGGCGGCCTCCTGGTGCTCGACACCTTCAACCGCTTCCTCGACGGCAGCGGCCGGCCGCCCTACTTCACCCGCGAGTTCTACCATCGCTGAGCCGGTGTGCCGCCCGTGACCGCGCCGCCGCCCGTCTCCCGCCGCATGGACCGGCCGCCGGCCGGCGCGCCACCCGCCGCCGTCGACCCGGCGCCGCTCCTCGGCCGCTGGGAGTCGTTCGATCCGGCGACCTCCGGGGTGCTGCGGCTCGATCTTCGGCCCGGCGAGGACGGCCTCCTCGCGCTGCGCGTCACCGGCGCCTGGCACGGCGGCGGGCGCGACTGGGGCGCCGTCGCCGCCCGGCCGTTCGCCGCCGCCGGCTTCGCCTCCCCCGCCGCCGTCGCCTTCCACGCCGCCTACGACTTCGGCTTCGCCGAGACGACGATCGCCGCCTATCTCAACCTGCGCCTCCTGGTGGTCGACGCCTTCACCCGCTACCGCGACGGCCTGCGGGCGCCGGTGTGGTCGCGCGACCACCTCTACCAGCCTTGAGCGGGGCCGCCGCCGGGGCGCGGGAGCCGGTGCAGAGCCTGTGGATCGGGCCGCGGCTCTCGACCGTCGAGCGGCTGGCGATCGCCTCGTTCCTCGACCACGGCCACCCCTTCCACCTCTACGTCTACCGCGAGCCGGAGGGCGTGCCGGCCGGCGCCGAGCTGTGCGACGCCGCGGCGCTCCTGCCCGAGTCGGAGGTCTTCGAGTACCGCGACCAGCCGAGCCCCTCGGCGTTCTCCAACCTCTTCCGCTACCGCCTGCTCGCCGAGCGCGGCGGCTGGTGGGTGGACAGCGACGTCGTCTGCCTGGCGCCCTTCGACTTCGCCGGCGAGGAGGTGCTGGCCAGCGAGCGCGTGCGCGGGCGGGCGACCCCGGCGACGGCGGCGATCCGCCTCCCCGCCGGCAGCGCGCTCGCCGCCTGGGCGTTCGAGCGTGCCGCCGCCTGCGACCGCGCCGAGGTCGGCTGGGGGGAGATCGGGCCGCGGCTCTTCGCCGAGGGGATCGAGCGCTTCGGGCTGGCCGACCGGGTGCAGCCGCCGGAGGCGTTCTGCCCGCTCGCCTACGACGAGTGGGAGCGGGCGCTCGACCCGGAGCCGCCGCCGCTGCCGTCCGCCGCCCGCGCGCTCCACCTGTGGAACGAGATGTGGCGCCGCGCCGGCCGCGACAAGGACGCCGCTGCGCCGGCCGGATCGCTCCTCGATTGCCTCATCCGCCGGCACCTCGACAGCGCCGAGGCCGCTCCGACGCGGTCAGGAAACGGAAGCGCCGGTTGAAGCCCTCGAAGGTCTCCGCCGCCTCGAGGTAGCGCTCGACGCTCTCCGGCGCGTGCCCGCGGGCGGCGAGGCGGGCCGCCGTCCGCCGCCGCCAGGCGCCGAGGTCGCCGCCGCGGTCGACGGCGCGGAGGTGGCTCTCGGCGACCGCCTCCCAGTCGGCGACCTGATCGAGGTAGGAGACGTAGAACAGCCGCCGCACCGCGGGATCGGCCTCCATCGCGCGGCGGGTGCGGCGGTAGGCGCGGCGGAGCGCCATCCTCCAGCGCCGCCGCCCCGCCGCCTCCGCCGCCGCGCCCACCCGGTAGATGCGCGCCAGCCGGGTCAGCTCGGCCTCCTCCTCCGACGCCGTCCCCGGCCAGCCGACGACGTAGCGCTCGTCGACGAGGATCGCGCGGTGGACCGCCAGCGGGTCGAAGCGCCGCACCCGGCGGCCGGGCAGGTGGAGGTTGTCGTGGTCCATGAACACCATCCGCACCCGCCAGCGCCCGCCGGCGAAGACGCTCTGGACGCCGACGTTGCGGGCGACGAACGACTCCCCCCAGGAGTAGGCGCGCGCCGCGAGCAGCGTTCCCCAGAAGGTGCCGGCCTCCGCCGCCAGCTCGGCGAACACGGCCTCGGCGCGGGCGCGGTTGGCGGGCACCGCGAAGGCGGCGGCGAGGTACTGCCGGTGATCGCGGTACTCCG
>DATABP010000309.1:0-5161 GCA_036259515.1 Thermoanaerobaculia bacterium
CACCGTCCACCAGGGCCCGGGGCGCCTCGAGATCGACCTCTCCGGCCCCGACGAGGCGCTCCTCGTCGCCGAGGGCGGCGAGCTCCTCCGCGCGATCGAGCACCTGGTCCCCCGCGCCGTCCGCTCGCTGGCCGGCGAGCCGGTCAACGTCCGGGTCGACTCGGCCGACTTCCACGAGATCCACGAGGAGCAGCTCCGCAGCCTGGCCCAGCGCGTCGCCAGCGAGGTGCGGCGCAGCGAGCGCCCGCGCACGCTGGAGCCGATGAGCCCGGCGGACCGCCGCATCGTGCACATGACGCTGGCGGACGAGCCACGGGTGACCTCGATGAGCGAGGGGACGGGGTACTTCAAGCGGATCGTGGTGAAGCCGGCGTAGGGGGAGGAGGGTGCCAGGCCGGGGGAGGGCCGCGGGAGCGGGGCGGGGCGTCCCGGGACACGCGCGCCTCGGTCGCCGAAGCTGTTTCACGTAAAACACCGATTGCCGCCCGCGGCTCATGGCCCTTTGACTCCGGCGCCCCGCCACGATGTTCCACGTGAAACAGGCAGGCGAGTCGCTTCAATGGCCACTCTTCCCTCCATCCCCCCAGACGATCTCCGCCGGCACCTCCAAGCCCTCTCTCCCGAGCCGCTCTCGGCCGCCGCCCTCGACGCCCTGCTCGTCCATTACGCCGAGCTCCGCGCCTGGAGCCGCTCGCTCGCCCTGATCGGCCCCGGCACCGTCGCCGAGGTCCTCGAGCGCCACTTCGGGGAAGCCCTCGCCGCGCTGCCGCTCGTCCCGCCCGAGCCGGCCGGCAGCGGCGAGCTCGTCGACGTCGGCTCCGGGGCCGGCTTTCCCGGGCTGGTGCTGGCGGCGGCGCGGCCGCGGTGGCGGGTGACGCTGATCGAGGCGCGGCAGCGGAAGTGGTCGTTCCTGATGGCGGTGGCGCGGAAGGCGGCATTGTCGGTGCAGTGCCTCGATGCTAGAGTCGCCGTCCCGCTGCCGGCGGGGCTCCCCGGGGAGATCGAGCGGGTGACGATGCGGGCGGTGAGGCTGCCGGAGCCGGTCGCCGCGGCCCTCCTCGGCCGCCTCGGCGCCGCCGGGAGCGCCCTCTACTGGACCGGCGCCGATCACCCGGTGCCGCCGCCCGGCTTCGCCGTCGCCTCCTTGCTGCCGTTGGCCGGGAGCGAGCGCCGGCGCATCGTCGAGGTCCGCCGCGCCGTCGGCGCAGGAGTCGAGAGCCTGTGAAGAGATCCCCGCCCTACTGCGCGTGCCCCCGGACGCCGCTCGCCGCGTCGCGAGGGCTCGACGGAGTCCCGCTACGCCCGCGTCCTCGCGCCTTGCGGCCGACGCCCGGGGTCACGCTCGCCGCGGCCGGGGATTTCGTCACAGGCTCTGAGCCGAACCGATGACCGAGATCCTCGCCATCGCCAACCAGAAGGGCGGCGTCGGCAAGACGACGACGGCGATCAACGTCGGCGCCGCGCTCGCCGCCCTGGAGCGGCGGGTGCTGCTGGTCGACTGCGATCCGCAGGGGAACGCCACCCGCGGCCTCGGCGCCGAGGCGACGCCGCCGCACCTCTACCACGTGCTGCTCGACGGGGTGCCGGCGGCCGAGGCGGTGCGCCCCTCCGGCTTTCCCAACCTCGACCTCCTGCCCGCCGACCGCGACCTGGTCGGCGTCGAGGTGGAGTCGGTGGGGCGCGAGGGATGGGAGCGGCGGCTCGGGGAGGCGCTGGCCCCGATCGCCGGCGGCTACGACACCGTGCTCCTCGACTGCCCGCCGTCGCTCGGGCATCTCACGGTGATGGCGCTGGTCGCCGCCGACGGCGTGCTGGTGCCGCTCCAGTGCGAGTACTACGCGCTCGAAGGGGTCAGCGAGCTGGTGTCGACGATCCGCCGCGTGCAGGGCGGGCTCAACCCGCGGCTGGCGATCGCCGGCGTGCTCCTGACCATGTACGACGACCGCACCAACCTGTCGCGCGACGTCGCCGAGGAGATCCGCCGCCACTTCGCCGGCAAGGTGTTCGACGCGGTGATCCCGCGCAACGTGCGGCTTGCCGAGGCGCCGAGCCACGGCGTGCCGGTGCTCCAGTACGACATCCGCTGCCGCGGCGCCGAGGCCTATCTCGCCGCCGCCCGCGAGATGCTGCGGAGGGCGGCGTGAGCCCGCCGCGCCGGCGCAGCCTCGGCCGCGGCCTCGACGCCTTGATCCGCGACGAGCCGGCCGCCGCCCGCCCCGGCGTCGCCACCGTCCCGGTCGACCGCCTGCGCCCCAACCGCCTCCAGCCGCGCACCCGCTTCGACGAGGCCGGTCTCGAGGAGCTCGCCGAGTCGATCCGGGCCCAGGGGATGATCCAGCCGATCGTCGCCATGCCGGAGGCGGACGGCGGCTACACCATCGTCGCCGGCGAGCGCCGCTGGCGGGCGGCGCAGCGGGCGGGGCTCGCCGAGGTGCCGGTGGTGCTCCGCGAGGCGGCTGGCGACCGCGAGCTCCTCGAGCTGGCGCTGGTCGAGAACCTCCAGCGCGCCGATCTCGACCCGGTCGAGGAGGCCGAGGCCTACCGCGCGCTGATCGAGAGCTTCGGGCTGGGGCAGCAAGAGGTGGCGACCCGGGTGGGCAAGGCGCGGGCGACGGTGGCCAATGCCCTGCGGCTCCTCAAGCTGCCGGCGGAGGCGATCGAGCTCCTCCGCGAGGGCCGGCTGACCGCCGGCCAGGCGCGGCCCCTCCTGGCGCTCGACGACGAGGAGCGGCAGGTGGCGCTCGCCCGCCGCGCCGCCGAGGAGGGCCTCACCGCCCGCGAGCTCGAGCGGCTGACCCGCCCCGAGCCCACCGCCGAGCCGTCCGGGCGGGAGAAGCCGGCGAAGGACGTCCACACCGCCGCCGCCGAAGACCGCCTCACCCGCCGCCTCCAGACGCGGGTGGAGATCCGCCGCCGCGGCAAGCGCGGCACGCTGTCGATACACTTCCACTCCGAAGAGGAGCTGATGCGGCTCTTCGACCTCCTGATGGCGCAGCGCGCCGCGACCGGGGACGTGTGATGTTCAAGAACAACGGCGGCTCGCAGAACGACCTCAACGGCTTCCTCGACCGCGGCTCGCGGCTCGGCGGCGAGCTGCACTTCGAGAGCTCGTTCCGCATCGACGGGCGCTTCCAGGGCAAGATCTCCTCGCAGGGGCGGCTGATCGTCGGCGAGAGCGGCGAGGTGGAGGCCGAGGTCCACGTCCGCCACGTCACCGTTTCGGGCGTGCTGCGCGGCTCGGTCAAGGCGGACGAGCAGATCCACATCGCCGCCGGCGGCCGGGTGGAGGCCGACCTCGAGACGCCGTCGCTCCTCGTCGAGGACGGGGCGCTGTTCGACGGCAAGTGCACCATGCGCCGGGAGGGGAAGGCGGAGGACGCGGGCCCCAAGCTGGTGCAGCGGGCGGCCGGCGCGCCGGACGCCTGAGCGGCCGCCGCCTCACGCTTGATTACCGCCCTTCGCGTGCCGGCTCCGCCACCTCCTCCAGCGTCTCGTAGGAGGGAAGGAAGGTCAGCGGGTGCCCGGCGAGGAAGCTGCGGCGGAAGGCGCCGGTCAGCACCTGTCCGTCGAGGTCGCGGGCGATCGGCAGGCCCAGGCCGTAGGCCAGCGTCGGCACCACGTCGACCAGCTCGGCGCCGGTGAGCAGCACCCCCGGCTGGATGCCCTCGCCGTAGAGCATCAGGACGCCGTCGGGCGAGCCGGCGAAGTCGGCGCCCAGCGGGTCGCCGGGGCCGATCTCCCGCCACACCCGCCGCCAGCCCTCGGGCGCCTCGGTCCCGTAGGCGGACACCACCGCCAGGAGCTTCGGCGGCGGCGTCCGCTCCCACAGGCGCGAGAGGAAGAGGTCGAGGTGGGCGTAGTAGGCGGCGATCCGGCGCGCCGCCTGCTGGTACGCCTCGCCCTGCGCCGCCTCGAACTGCGCCGCCTGGTAGCCGCCGAGGTCGGCGCGCGACACCGCTCCCAGCCCGTCGAGCTGGATGAACAGCGCGTCGAGCCGGCGGTGGCGGGAGAGCAGCATCGAGGCGAGCCCCTCGCGCCAGAGGTCGGCGGCGAGCGCCCGCTCCACCCGCGGAGGCAGCGGGCCGTCGCCCGCGCCGAGGAGCGGCGGGTCGACCTCCTCGGGGCGGAAGCGGAACAGCCGCGCCTGGGCGGCCAGCGCCGGCGGCAGCGCCGCGCCGGGGGCCGACGGCGCCGCGAAGTAGCGGTCGGACACCGCGAACACCGGCTCGGCCGCGGCCGGATGGCTGCCCGGCCAACCGATCACCCCGCTCGCCACCCCCAGCCGCGGCAGCACCCGCCAGAGCGCCAGCGCCTCGCTCTCGGCGCCGTCGAGCGGCCGCGGCTCCTGGCCGAAGGTCCCCCAGGCGGAGAATCCGAGGCCGGCGGGCAGCACCTCGAGCGCGGCGCCGGGGCCGAGGAGCGGCGCCGGCACCTCGGCGTCGGCGAGGAGCCCGTGCTTGTACGGCAGCTTGCCGGTCGCCAGCGTGATCCACAGCGCCTGCCGGCGGTGCGGCGCCAGCGAGCCCAGCCGGGCGTAGGCGCCGCCCTCGAGCACCGCGGCGAGGAACGGCAGGCGCCCCTGCCCGGCGAGCGGCAGGACGGCGTCGTGGGTGGCGCCCTCGATGCCGACGACGAGGAGCTTCGGCCGGTTCGTCGGCTCGACCAGCGACGGCCGCGGCGACGGCGGCGGCCCGGGACGGAAGGCGTCGCGGCGCTCGACCATCACCGCCACCGAGACCAGCGCCAGCGCCAGGTAGGCGAGCCGGCTGCGCGGCCCGTAGCGGCGGCGGGCGAGGGCGTGGAGGAGCGCGGTGTAGAAGGCGATCAGCGCCGCCGCCGAGAGCGCCGCCGCCGCCTTGATCAGCCGCCGGTTGATCCCCGGCGGCAGGTAGAAGGCGTAGTGCGAGGCGTGCCCCCAGTCGAGGAGCGCGGCGGCGGCGAGCGCCAGGGTGATCCCCCACGGCAGCCAGCGGCGGGCGCGCCGCGGCCGCCGCCACAGCCAGGGCAGCGAGACGACCGCACCGGCAACGCCGAGCAAGAGGCCGTAGACGGCGATGCCGCGCCCGAGCGCCGCGAACCCGAACGGCAGCTCGGGGTTGAGGAAGAAGATCAACCCGGCCAGGTGGGTGCCGACCAGGGCGCCGGGGAGGAACGCCGCGGC
>DATABP010000310.1:0-2679 GCA_036259515.1 Thermoanaerobaculia bacterium
GGCGCCCCCCCGCCGCGGCCTGCCGATCACCTGGGCGGCGACGATGCGCGCCGACCAGTGCCAGCGGATGAGCGAGGAGAGCTTCGCCCTGTGCCGGCGGAGCGGGCTGCGGCGGGTGCTGGTCGGCGTCGAGTCGGGCTCCCAGGAGATGCTCGACCGCATCAAGAAGGACATCCGGCTCGAGCAGGTGCTGGCCACCGCCGAGCGCTGCCGCCGCCACGGCGTCGGCGCCATCTTCCCCTTCATCGTCGGCTTCCCCGGCGAGAGCGACGAGAGCGTCGCCGCCTCACTCGCCTTCGCCAAGCGCCTGCGCGCGCTGTCGCCGGAGTTCGAGACGCCGGTCTTCTACTTCAAGCCCTACCCGGGCTCGGAGATCACCGCCGCCGCCGAGCGCGACGGCTATCGACCCCCTTCGGGCCTCGACGAGTGGGCGGAGTTCGACTTCGTGGGCTCGACCGGCCCGTGGGTCGACGCCGCCAAGCACCGCCTGGTCGAGCGCTTCAAGTTCTACCAGCGCCTCGCCTGGAGCCGCCCCCGCCCGTGGAGCGCGCCGCTCGCCGCGCTCGCCCGCTGGCGCTGCCGCCACGACGCCTACGGCCTGCCGATCGAGAAGGCGGTCGGCGAGTGGCTGTGGCCGCCGGCGGCGCTGTCGTGAGGTTCGGTCCGGGTCAGAGGCTCTCGCTCTGCGGCTGCCGCAGCCGCAGCGCGCGCCGCGCCAGCCGCAGCTCCCACGGCCGCCCCCACCGCCCGCTGCGGTAGCGCCAACCCGCCAGCTTCGACAGCGCCGTCCGTCCCCACGCCGGCAGGTCGGCGTCCTGGACGGTGGGGAAGCGGCAGCCGAGGACGGTGGCGAAGTCGCGCACGCGGCGGCGCAGCCGGGGGGTGAGCCAGGGGGCGTCGCGGTGGCAGACGTAGTCGACCCAGCGCGGCTCCGCCCACTCCTCGGGGGTGGTGGGCAGCGGCGGGCCGCCGGGGCCGTAGCTCTCGAGGACCGGCAGCCGGAGGCCAGTGGCGCGGGTGCGGTCCGAGGCGGGCTCGCGGCGCGGCGTCGGGCTGTAGAAGTAGAGGACGACCTCGCTCTCCGGCGCCGCCTCCTTGAGCCGGCGGATCAGCCGGAAGGTCCTCTCGACCTCCTCCTCCGGATCGTCGGGGCCGCCGAGCACGAACGACAGCTCCGGCACCACCCCGTGCTCGCGGCAGCGGCGCACCGCCTCGAAGGTGTGCTCGACGCGGGTGCCCTTGTTCATGCCGGCGAGCACCTCGTCGCTCGCCGCCTCGGCGCCGATGTACGCCATCGCCAGGCGGCTCCTCTCGACCAGCTTCCAGGTGGCGGCGGAGAAGCCGGCGAGGACGTCGGCGCGTGCGTAGCACCACCAGGGAAGGCCGGCGCGGGCGAGCGCTTCGAGCACCGGGACGCTGGTCGACTCGCGGTCGAAGAAGTTGTGGTCGTAGAGCTGGAGCGAGTCGGCGCCGTGCTCGTCGCGCAGGGTGCGGGCGGCGCGCTCGACGCGGGCGGCGCCGGCGAGCGCGGTGGCGCCGTGGAACATCGACGCGACGCCGCAGAAGGTGCAGCGGTAGCGGCAGCCGACCGCCGCCTGGTGGACGGCGGTGCGCCGGCCCATGAAGCTCGGCCGCAGGTAGGGCGAGAGGTCGCCGAGCCGGCGGTAGGGGAGCGGCGGGTGGGCGTCGGGCGACCCCAGCGGGCGGTCGGGCCCGTGGCGTGCCTCGCCGGCCTCCTTCCAGGTGGCGCCGGCGAGCCCGGCGAGCGCCGAGCCGTCGGCCGCGGAGTCGCCGGGGCCGCCGCTGCCGCCGGCGTCGGGCAGGCGGAGGAGGAGGTCGCGCAGCGTCTCCTCGCCCGGGCCGCGGACGACGTAGTCGACGTACGGTGCGTTGATCGCCGCCTCCGGGTAGAGGGTGGGGAAGTAGCCGCCCCAGGCGATCGGCAGCCGCGGGTGGGCGGCGCGCACGGCGCGGGAGAGCGCGATCGCCGGCGCCACCTGCGGCCCGGGCATCACCGTCATCGCCACCAGGTCGTGCGGCGCGGCGGCGAGCGCGCGGAGGACGGAGGCGGCGGGGTCGGGGTCGAGGTTGCCGTCGACGAAGCCGTAGTCGTGCTCGCCGTCGAGCACCGCGGCGAGCGCGAGGAGCGAGAGCGGCAGCCGCACCGAGCGCGGTGAGCAGATCCGCGGGTTGACGAGGAGCACCCTCATCGCGCGTCCCCGGCGGTGGCCACCGACCACACGGTGACCACCTCGTTCCACAGGTCGCGGACGAGCGCCGGGCGGGCGGCGCAGCCGCTGGCGGCGAGGCGAGCGAGGAGGTCGTCGCCCTCGCCGTCGCTCGACAGCACGAGGAGCGCCCCTCCGCCGGGGGCCAGAACGCCGGCGAGCTCGGCGGCGAAGCGCTCGCGGACGTCGTCGCTGCGCCAGGCGCGGTCCGCCTCGTCGCGGGGCGCGCCGCGGAAGTAGGGCGGGTTGAACAGCACGAGGTCGAAGCGCTCGCCGGCGACCGGGGCGAAGAGGTCGCCGTGGCGGACCTCGATGCGGTCCGCGAACCCGTTGGCGGCGGCGTTGGCGCGGGCGGCGGCGACGGCGGCGGGGTTGAGGTCGGTGGCGACCACCCGGAAGCCGCGGCGGGCGGCGGCGAGGGCGCCGAGGCCGGAGCCGGTGCCGAGGTCGA
>DATABP010000311.1:0-3174 GCA_036259515.1 Thermoanaerobaculia bacterium
GGGAGGAGTAGGCGGTGCGCAGCGGGGCAGGACATGCGAAGATTCCCCCCGAACCCCGAACTGGCGAGGAGAGCGGATGGCCGACGCGGAGACCCTGGCCCGCATCTGCGACGGGCTGCTGATCGCGGCGCTTCCGGCGCACGCGCTGGCGCTGGCCGGCGCGCTGGCGCCGCCGCGGGCCGCGCTGACCGCCGCCTGGAGCGCCGCGGCCGGGGTGGCGCTGTGCCGGGTGGGCCTGGGGGCCGCCGCCTTCCTCGCGCTGGCGACGGAGCACGGCTGGGTGGGCGTGCTGGGCGGCCTCCTGGTCGCGCTGTCGCCGCTGCCGGTGCAGGTGTTCGCGTTCCTGGGTACGCGCTCGCTCGAGCACTTCGCGCTCCTCGCCGCGAGCTTCGCCGCGATGTACGCCGTGGGCGCGCTCCAGCGCGTCCTCGTCGCCCGCCACGAGCGGCGGGTGGCCGGGTGGCGGCGCCTCGGCGCGGCGTGGCGCCGGTTCGTGGCACAGTGGTGAGGTGGGCCGGTTCGTCCTCCTCGTCGGTCTCCTGCTCGCCCTCCTCGCCGGCGGCGCCTGGCTCCTCGGGCGGCGGCAGGACGATCTGCCCGCAGCCCGCTGGCGACTGGCCGAGTCGGTCGGCGGCGACGCGGCCGAGGGCTTCGCGATCGCCGACCGGCCGCGCGCCTTCGCCTTCCCCGCCGACCACGGGCCGCACCCGGACTTCCGCGTCGAGTGGTGGTACTTCACCGGCAACCTCGCCGGCGAGGACGGGCGGCGGTTCGGGTATCAGCTCACCTTCTTCCGCCGGGCAGTGGCGCCGGCCGCGGACGGCGCCGCGGAGCGCGAGTCCGCCTGGGCGACGCGGCAGGTCTACCTGGCGCACCTCGCCGTCACCGACCAGCGCGGCCGCCGCTTCGCCGCCTTCGAGCGCCTGGCGCGCGGCGCCGTCGGGCTGGCCGGGGCGGAGGCCGAGCCGTTCCGGGTGTGGGTCGAGGGCTGGCGGGCGGAGAGCGCCGGGGGCGCCGCCGGCGGCGTCTTCCCCCTGCGCCTGACCGCCGCCGACGACGGCGTCGCCCTCGACCTCCTCCTCGCCACCGCCAAGCCGCCGGTGCTCCGGGGCGACGACGGCCTCTCCGTCAAGGGCCCGGGGCGCGGCAACGCCTCCTACTACTACTCGCTGACCCGCCTCCCCACCCGCGGCACGCTGACCCTCGGCGGCGAGCGCTTCGCCGTCTCCGGCCTGTCCTGGCTCGACCGCGAGTGGTCGACGACGCTCCTCGGCCCCGGCGAGCGCGGTTGGGACTGGCTGGCGCTCCAGCTCGACGACGGGCGCGAGGTCTCCGGCTGGCGCATCCGCCGCGCCGGCGCCGCCCCCGACCGGCTCGACGCGCTGGCGGTGGTCGAGCCCGACGGCACGCTCCGCCCGCTCGACCCGGCCCGCCACCGCCTGCTCGCCTCGTCTCCCTGGGAGAGCCCCACCGGCGCCCGCTACCCCACCGCCTGGCGGCTGAGCGGTCCCGGCCTCGACCTCGCGCTGGCCGCGCTCTTGCCGGACCAGGAGCTGCGCCTGTCGATCCACTACTGGGAGGGGGCGGTGACCGCCCGCGGCACGCTCGGCGGACGGCCGGTCGGCGGCCGCGGCTACGTCGAGATGACCGGCTACGGCGCGGCGGACTGAGCCGCCGGCGGCCTCACAGCCCGCTGTTGTCGGGGAAGAGCGCGTCGGACGGCACCCGCTCGCGCAGCACGCCGGTGCAGAAGTCGCGCATCTCGTCCTCCAGCTCGCGGGCGAAGCCGACGTTGCCGTCGCGCTCCTCGAGCGGGGCGCGGAAGAGGTCGTCCTCGGGGTACATCGAGACCACCCGCCGCCACCAGTCGTGCGGCAGCCGGAAGGGGCCGAGGCTGACCGAGTGGAGGCGCGCCGCGTCGAGACGGGCGAGCACCTGGTCGAACAACGCGCCGTAGCGCTCGCGGAAGTCTTCGCTCCAGATCAGCGGGTCGAAGCGCAGGCCGACGCTCCAGCCGGCCTCCTGGAGCCGCGCCGCCGCCTCGAGGCGCCGCTCGACCGTCGGCGTCTGGTGCTCCAGCCGGCGCGAGGTCTCGGGCGGCGTCATGCTGAAGGCGGTGACGCAGTTGGGGAACGGCGCGTGGTCGAGGAGCGACTTGATCTGGGTCGACTTGGTGCGCAGCTCGACCCGGGCGCGAGGGCGGTCGGCGAAGAAGGGCAGGAAGCTGCGCGCGAAGCGGGTGACCGGCTCGAAGGCCAGGCTGTCGCACTGGTAGCCGGCGAAGAACCAGGTGTCCTCGTCCGGCGCCGCCGCGAGCTCGGCGTCGATCGCCTCCATGAAGTCCTCGTAGTTGACGAAGATCACGTAGTGCGCCGAGCGGTTGAGCCCCTGGAGGAAGCAGAAGCGGCAGTCGTAGATGCAGTTGAGCATGTGGGCGAAGCGGAAGTTGCGCCGCCCGCCCAGGTGGTAGCCCGACGGCGCCTCGGCGAGGAGCGACTTCCCGGCGCGGGCGAGGATCAGGCTGGGGCGCCGCTTCTGGAGCCGGAAGTCCTGCTCCGGGCGCTCGAAGATCTCCTCGTAGCGGCTGCACGGGATGCGCACCGCGTCGGGCAGCCGGCCGAGGATCTCCTGCGTCCGCCAGTGGCCCGCGATCTCTTCTTCGATGTAGATCATCGCTCCCCCCGGGCGACGATCTCGCGCCCCTCGTCGCGGCGGCGGCGCACCAGCTCGGAGGCGGCGCGCAGCTCGCCGAAGACGCCGTCGAGCACCCCGAGCTTGCTCGCCACCAGGTCCTCCATCACCTCGGCCGAGAACTTCTCGCCGAGCGTGGCGCCGTGGTTGTCGATCACCACCTT
The DNA here is from genome assembly GCA_036259515.1 of Thermoanaerobaculia bacterium. Lineage (GTDB taxonomy): Bacteria > Acidobacteriota > Thermoanaerobaculia > Multivoradales > JBCCEF01 > DATABP01. Next base: position 2,856 of record DATABP010000311.1, read on the forward strand.
GAAGGCGTGGACCAGCTCGCAGGTGGCGAAGCGCGAGGCGGCGGCGAAGAAGCCGGCCGCCTCGGTGTCGTAGAGCCGCTCGCCCTCGTAGTCCTCCTCGAGCCGCTCGACGGTGAGCACGGTGGCGCTCGGGCACGCGGTCTCGATCGCCAGCGGCGGGTACCAGCAGGCGCCGCTCCCCTCGTCGACCACCTTGTGGGCGAGGAGGCCGCGGCCGATCTCGAGCTCGGCGTGGCCCGCCATCCCGACGTTGACCCAGGCGCCGTCGCGCTCCCCGCCGCCGGCGGCGAAGAGGTACCCGGCGGCGGCGGCCGCCGCC
>DATABP010000312.1:0-1870 GCA_036259515.1 Thermoanaerobaculia bacterium
CGGCGAGGCCTCCGCCGCCGCGGGCGGCCCGGCCGGCGGCACGCCCGCTCCCCTCCCCGCCGCCGCCCGCGGCCTCGCCTCCGGCGAGTGGACGATGCCGGCGCGCGACCACGCCGGCACCCGCTTCTCCCCGCTCGACCAGATCACCCGCGCGAACGTCGCGAGCCTCCAGGTCGCCTGGACCTTCTCGACCGGCCTCCTCCGCGGCCACGAGGCGGCGCCGCTGGTGATCGGCGACACGCTCTACCTCGTCGGCCCCTTCCCCAACCCGCTCTTCGCGCTCGACCTCTCGCGGCCCGGCGCGCCGATGAAGTGGCGCTACGACCCCGAGCCGGTGCCGGCGGCGCAGGGGGTGGCCTGCTGCGACGTGGTCAACCGCGGCGCCGCCTACGCCGACGGGAGGATCTTCTACGCCACCCTCGACGGCCGCGCGCTGGCGGTCGACGCCGAGAGCGGGGCGCTCCTCTGGGAGACGCCGCTCGGCGACGTCAACAAGGGGGAGACGATCACCATGGCGCCGCTGGTGGTCGACGGCAAGGTGCTGTTCGGCAACAGCGGCGGCGAGCTGGGGGTGCGCGGCTGGCTGGTGGCGCTCGACGCGGGCTCCGGCGAGATCGCCTGGAAGGCGTGGAGCACCGGGTCGGACGAGGACGTGCTGATCGGCCCCGACTTCCGCCCCTTCTACCCCCGCGACCAGGGGAAGGACCTCGGCATCGCCTCCTGGCCGCCCGACGCCTGGCGGACCGGCGGCGGCACGGTGTGGGGCTGGCTGACCTACGACCCGGAGCTCGACCTCCTCTACTACGGCACCGGCAACCCCGGCCCTTGGAACCCCGACCAGCGCCCCGGCGACAACAAGTGGACGGCGTCGATCTTCGCCCGCCGGCCGTCCGACGGCCGGGCGGTGTGGGCGTACCAGTGGACGCCGCACGACATGCACGACTACGACGGCGTCAACGAGAGCATCGTGCTCGATCTGCCGATCGGCGGGCGCACGCGGAAGGTGGTCGTCCACCCGGAGCGCAACGGCTTCCTCTACGTGATGGACCGCGCCACCGGCGAGGTGCTCTCCGCCGAGCCGTTCGTCCACGTCAACAGCGCGCACGGGGTGGACCTCGAGACCGGCGAGCTCCTGATCGACGAGGCGAAGTCGACCGGCGTCGGGCGGCTGACCCGCGACATCTGCCCCGCCGCGCCCGGCGCCAAGGACTGGCAGCCGTCGGCGTGGTCGCCGCGCACCGGGCTCCTCTACGTCCCGCACAACAACCTGTGCATGGACTTCGAGGGGGTCGAGGTGAGCTACATCGCCGGCACCCCGTTCGTGGGCGCCAACGTGCGGATGTACGCCGGCCCGGGCGGCCACCGCGGCCTGCTCACCGCCTGGGACCCGGTGGCCGGCAGGCCGGCGTGGCGGATCGAGGAGCCGTTCCCGGTGTGGAGCGGCGTCGTGGTCACCGCCGGCGACCTCGTCTTCTACGGCACGATGGAGGGCTGGCTCAAGGCGGTCGACGCGCGCACCGGCGAGCTGGTGTGGCGCTTCAAGGCCGGCTCGGGGATCGTCGGCCAGCCGGTGAGCTACCTCGGGCCGGACGGCAAGCAGTACGTGGCGGTGCTCTCCGGTGTCGGCGGCTGGGCCGGGGCGATCGTCGCCGGCGACCTCGACGCCCGCGACCCGACGGCGGCGCTCGGCTTCGTCAACGCCACCGCCGACCTGCCGCGGCACACCGGGAAGGGCGGGATGCTCTATGCCTTCGCGCTGCCGTGACGGCCTCGTCCTGATCGCGGGGCTCGCCGCCGCGATCGGCTGCGGCGGGCCGGCGGCGGCGCCGGCCGGCTGGCGCAACGACATCCTGGCGCTGGCGATCGGCAC
>DATABP010000313.1:0-2537 GCA_036259515.1 Thermoanaerobaculia bacterium
TGGCCGGCGCCGGCGAGGGCCTCGGCCACCGCGGCGGCGGCGGCCGGCTCGCCGAGCACCCGCCAGGGGCCGCGGTGCGGCACGGCGGAGGCCGGGGCCGGTGGATCGGCGCGCCGCCACAGGGGGACCGGCAGCGTCTCGCCGAGAGACCGCGCCGAGCCGCCGTAGGGGTTGCCCTCGGCGGCGATCCAGTAGCGCCGGCGCTCGAAGGGATAGGTGGGCAGCAGCACGCGGCGGCGGCTCTCGCCCGACCACACGGCGTCCCAGTCGATCTCGACGCCGGCGCACCACAGCCGGCCCGCCGCCTCGAGCAGCGCCTCCGTGTCGTCGCGCTCGTCCTGCGGGTGGCGCATGGCGCCGGTCACCACGCGGTCGGCCGCCGCCCGCGGCTCCCCCGCTCCCGGCTCCGCCGCTCCGGGGTCCACGACCGCCTGGCGGCGGGCGAGGGAGGCGAGGGCGCGCCCGGGACCGACCTCGAGCAGCGCCGCGTCGGGGTCGGCGAGCAGCACCCGGACGCCGGCCGCGAAGCGCACCGGGCGGCGCAGGTGCTCCACCCAGTAGTCGGGGTCGGTGGCCTCCTCGGCGGTGATCCAGGTGCCGGTGAGGTTGGAGACGAAGGGGCGCTCCGGCGGCGCCAGCGGCACGGCGGCCAGGCGCCGGCGCAGCTCCGGCAGGATCGGATCCATCATCGGCGAGTGGAAGGCGTGGGAGGTGTGGAGGCTCCGGCTGTCGACGCCGTCCGCCGCCAGCGCCCCCGCCAGGGCCGCCACCGCGTCGACGGGGCCTGACACCACCACCTGCCCCGGCGCGTTGACGGCGGCGACCGCCAGCTCCGCGGACAGCCGCGGCGCCAGCTCCTCCTCGTCCAGCGCCACCGACAGCATGGCCCCGGGCGGCAGCGCCTGCATCAGCGCGCCGCGGGCGCAGACCACGGCGACGGCGTCGGGCAGCGCCATCACGCCGGCGAGCACCGCGGCGGCGTACTCGCCGACGCTGTGCCCCAGCATGCCGGCCGCCGGCTCGACGCCCCAGCTCCGCCACAGGTGGGCCAGGGCGAGCTCGACGGCGAGGAGCGCCGGCTGGGTGAAGCGGGTCTCGCGAAGCCGCGCCGCCGCGTCGTTCCCGGCCGCGTCGCCGGCCCCCGCGCCGACCGGGAACAGCAGCTCCCGCAGGTCGAGGCCGAGGTGGGGCGCCGCCAGCGCGGCGCAGCGGTCGACGGTCTCCCGGAAGACCGCCTCGCCGGCGTAGAGCCCCTCCCCCATGCCCGGGAACTGCGCCCCCTGGCCGGGGAAGAGGAAGGCCACCGGCCGCTCCCGGGCCGGGGCGCCGGCGGCGAGCACGCGGCCATCGCGCAGCCGGGCCGCGGCGTCCTCCGGACCGGCGGCCACCACCGCGCGGCGGTGCTCGAAGGCGCGGCGGCCGGTGGCGAGGGTGAACGCGACGTCGGCGGCCGGCACCTCCGGGTGGGCCTCCAGATGCTCCGCCAGGCGGGCCGAGGCGGCGTCGAGGGCGGCCGGCGTGCGCGCCGAGAGCACCAGGAGCTGGCGCGGGCGGGAGGGGCCGGAGCCCGGCCGCTCGGGCGCCTCCTCGAGCACCGCGTGCGCGTTGGTGCCGCCGATGCCGAAGCTGCTCACCCCGGCGCGCCGCGGATCGGCGCCGCGGGGCCACGGGCGCAGCCGGTCGGCCACCGCCAGGGCGCCGAAGCCGATCTTCGGGTTCGGCTCGCGGAAGTGGAGCGACGGCGGGATCTCGCCATGCTGCAGCACCAGGACGGCCTTGATGAAGCCGGCCGCCCCGGCGGCGGCGTCGAGGTGGCCGAGGTTGGTCTTGATCGAGCCGACGGCGCAGGCGCCGGGGGGCGGCGGCGCGCCGGTGGCGGCCAGGGCACGGTTCAGCGCGGCGATCTCGATCGGGTCTCCCAAGGGGGTGCCGGTGCCGTGTGCCTCGACATAGCCGAGGGTCGACGCCTCGACGCCGGCCGCCGCCAGGGCCGACGCGATCACCTCCGCCTGCCCCTCGACGCCGGGCGCCGTGTAGCCGACCTTCAGCGAGCCGTCGTTGTTGACCGCCGCGCCCTTGAGCACCGCCAGCACCGGGTCGCCGTCGGCCAGCGCGTCCTCCAGGCGGCGCAGCGCGACGACGGCGACGCCGCTGCCGGCCACCGTGCCGGCGGCGCCGGCGTCGAAGGCGCGGCAGCGGCCGTCCGGCGACAGGATGTGACCCGGCTGGTAGAGGTAGCCGGTGCGCTGGCGCGAGGCGACGCTCGAGCCGCCGGCCAGCGCCAGGTCGCACTGGCCGTCGAGCAGCGCCTGGCGGGCCATCGCCACCGCCACCAGCGAGGTCGAGCAGGCCGTCTGCACGCTGACCGCCGGGCCGCGCAAATCGAGCAGGTAGGCCACCCGGCTCGCCAGGTAGTCCTTGTCGTTGCCGAGCATCGTCTGGTAGTAGCCCACCGACTCCATCACCCGGCGGTTTCCGGCGAGGTTGAACAGGGCGTAGCTGCTCATCGTCGCGCCGGCGTAGACGCCGACCCGCGG
>DATABP010000314.1:0-2940 GCA_036259515.1 Thermoanaerobaculia bacterium
CCGCGCCGGTGCGACGCCTCGTCGAGCGCTACCTCGAGCACCTCGCGGAGGAGCGCAACTACTCGCCGCACACGCTGCGCGCCTACCGCCGCGACCTCGACGCCTTCCTCTCCTTCCTCGCCGCCGACTTCCTCGCCCGCCCGGCCGACGAGGTGCGGCCGGGCGAGGTCGACGCGCTCGCCGTCCGCTCGTTCGTCGCCGCCCTGCACCGCAGGGGCGTCGGCAGGAAGAGCCAGGGGCGGGCGCTCTCGGCCGTCCGCAGCCTCTTCGCCTTCGCCTGCCGGGAGGGGACGCTGCCCGCCAACCCGGCGCGCGGCGTGCCGACGCCCAAGGCGCCCCGCGAGCTGCCGCGCCACCTGCGCCCCGGGGAGATCGAGGCGCTGCTCGAGGCGCCGGCCGGCGACGACCGCGAGGACGACGCGCTGGTCGCCCGCGACCGCGCGCTCCTCGAGCTCCTCTACGCCACCGGCCTCCGGGTGGGGGAGCTGGTGTCGCTCGACTGGCGCGACCTCGACCTCTCCGCCCGCGTGCTGCGGGTGCTGGGCAAGGGGGGCAAGGAGCGGATGGTGCCGTTCGGGCGGCCGGCGGCGGCGGCGCTCACGGAGTGGTTGGGGCGGTGGGAGGAGGTGCGGCGGCGCGCCGCCGGCGCCGATCCCGGCGAGGAGCCGGTCTTCCTCCACCACCGCGGCGGCCGGCTGTCCGACCGCTCGGTGCGCCGGCTGATCGACCGCCACGTGGAGGCGGCGGCGCTGGCCGCGGGGGTCCACCCGCACACCCTGCGGCACACCTTCGCCACCCATCTGCTCGAGCACGGCGCCGACCTCCGCGCCATCCAGGAGCTCCTCGGCCACGCCTCGCTGGCGACGACGCAGCGCTACACCCACGTCGAGGTGGAGCGGCTGCTGTCGGTGTACCGCGACGCCCATCCGCGGGCGCGGCGGGGGTGAGAGCCCGCTCCAGCTCGCCTGGGCTATCATCGCGGCATTCCGTTGACTGCCGTGCCAACGTGCCAGGGGAGGGAGGAGAGATGAGCGACGTCGTCACCTCGGAGAGCGCTTCGCCGGAGCCCGCCGGCTCGGCCGACCGGCGGATCGTCCGCGCGGCGATCCACCCGGCGGTGGGCATCGCCCGCGTCGGCGACAGCGACGACTTCTACCTCGGCCCCGAGGTCTACCCGACGCCGGAGCTGCCGCCCGGCTCCTACCGCGACGGGTCCGGGGCGCTCAAGCGGCAGGCGGCGCGCTTCCGGGTCTACGGCTACGACGCCGCCGGGGAGGTGGTGGGCGAGCTGACCGGCGGTCGGGCCGCGGTGCGCTGGAGCGCCCACGTCGCCAACTCGAAGGCGGCGTGGTACCAGTGGGTGCTGGCCCTCGACATCCCCGAGGCGGCGACGACGACCTGCCCGCGGCGCAACCCGACGGTCGCCGGCGACGCCCGCCGCACGCTGACGATCGACGGCGGCCGGGTGACCATCGAGGGCCGCGGCACCTCCGGCGACGAGTACGTCTTCCGCGGCCGGTTCCTCGACCAGGCCGACGTCGAGCTCGGCGAGCTGCGCACCGACGAGGCCGGGCGCCTCCTCGTCCTGCCCGCCAAGGGCGTGTCGGCGACGCCGAACGGCTCGCCGATCTACGACGAGAGCGACCCCAACGCCTTCATCAATGCCAACGGCTGGTACGACGACGTCTGCGACGGACCGGTGACCGCCGAGGTGACGATCGACGGCGAGAGCGTCCCCTGCGAGCCGGCGTGGGTGCTCTCGGCGCCGCCGGACTACGCGCCGAACGTGGTCGGCGTGCGCACCCTCTACGACCTCCTCTTCGACCTCTTTGTGCAGGCGAAGTGGCTGCCCTTCCCGGAGCGCGTCTCCTTCCGCAGCGACGTCTACCCGATCCTCCACCGGCTCTCCGGGCTCGGCTGGGTGAACCGCGGCTACGAGGTGCAGTTCGGGCCCTCCGGGCCGTACCCCTTCGCCGATCCCGCCTTCGTCGCCCGCCTCGCCGACCGCTCCCCGGCGGCGGCCGAGCTGCGCCGCCAGGTGCTCAACACCTTCCGCGACCCGGCCGGCGACAACCCGCTCCAGCTCCCCTGGCCGTGGATCTACGGCGACGCGATGGAGGTGCCGGCCGGCGACTCGCCGCGCCAGAACGCCGCCGTCTCGAGCACCCAGTACCGCATCCTCCAGCTCTGGGCGGCGGGGAGGTTCGAGAGCGATTGGGACGCGCCGCCCCGGCCGCCGCGCGCGATCGACGACGTGCCGCTCGCCGAGCGGCCGGCGACGCTCGACCGCGCCGCGCTGGAGTACGCGCTGGCCGACGCCTTCCACCCCGGCTGCGAGGTGACCTGGCCGGTGCGCCACCTGTCGATGTGGCGGTCGCCGTTCCGCCTCCGCCACCGTCCGCCGGGGCAGCCGGAGCCCGACTACGGCCCGGAGCTGACCCAGGAGATCGCGCTCTCGGCGGACGGGCCGCTCCACGCCCAGGGTCCCGGCGACCTCACCCGCTGGATGGGGCTGCCCTGGCAGGCCGACACCGCCTTCTGCCGCTCCGGCTACGACACCGCCTACGATCCCTACGTGCCCACCTTCTGGCCGGCGACGGTGCCCAACCAGGTGCTGACGCCGGCGATCTACCAGGCGATCCTCGAGGCGAAGACGCCCGAGGAGCGCGCCGCCGCCTTCGCCCGCCGCTTCGCCTGGACCGACCCGCTCGCTCCGGCCGGCAAGGCGCCGGTCGGCGAGCAGATGGAGCGGATGGTCGACATCTTCGGCAGCATGGGCTTCCTCGAGGTCCTGCCCGGGCCCACCGGCGACCCCGCGGTGCCCGAGAAGCTGATGGTCGCCTCGTTCGGGCCGGACGTGCCGGTCGAGGCGGTGCCGGAGGCGGCGGTCGAGGAGAAGGTGCCGGCGCTCCGGGCGGCGGTGCTGTCGGCGGCCGAGGA
>DATABP010000315.1:0-4312 GCA_036259515.1 Thermoanaerobaculia bacterium
GCCGCGGCGGCGGCCAGCGCGGCGGTCAGCGAAAGGGCGAGGAGCGCCCGTCCGCCGTGCCGCCGCCGGTTTCGATCGAATGCCTTCGACAGGGTGCTCATGACAGTGCCTCCGTCGGCGCGGGCTCGGTCGCCGGAGCGCCGCGGCCGATCTCGGCCCAGCCCCGGTGGAGCCCGCGAATGTAGTCGACCCGCAAGACGTCCTCCCACAACCTCGGCAGTCGGCGGGGGAGCAGCCGTGCCGCCATCGCTTCGATGAACGGCCGCCGGTGCAATGCCCGAACCAGCCGCGCGCGCCGCTCCACCGCCGGCCCCCGGGGCACCGGCGGCGGCCCCTCCGGACCGATGCCGAGGAAGCCGCCGAGCTCCGGGTGGAGCCGGTGGAAGACCACCGCCGAGTACCCCGCCTTCTCCTGCCGCGCGGCGAAGCGGGCGAGGTCGGTGGGGTGGTCGTGGGCGGTGCGCGCCGCCGGCTCGTAGGCCAGCCGCAGCCCGTGCCGGCGACACAACCGGTAGCCCGCCTCGATGTCTTCCCACGCTGGATACGGGAAGGAGAGGTCGAACGGCTCGGCGACGAGGAGCTCGCGGGAGAGCGACAGGTTGGAGGTGTAGAAGAAGTTGAAGGGGACGTCCTCGGGGTCGTCGATCAGCGCGTAGCCGAACTGGAGGCCGTGCTCGTTGACGTGGCGGAGGAAGGGGTCGAGCCGCATCCGCGGGTGCCAGCCGGTGTAGCCGATCACCGCCACCCGCGGGTCGTCGCCGCGCCGCCGGTGGGCCGCCGCGTGGGCCGCCAGCCATCCCGTCGAGGGTACGGTGTCGTCCCCTAGAAAGGCCACCCGCCGTCCCCGCGCCGCGGCCACACCGGCGTTGCGCGCCGCCGCCGGCCCGCGGTTCGGCTGGCGGAGGACGGCGAGCGGGACGCGGGCGGTGCGGGCGCGCTCCGCGAGCCACTCGCCGCTGCCGTCGGTCGAGCCGTCGTCGACGACGATCACCTCGAAATCGGGCGCCCCCGCCTGCCCCTCGAGCGCGGCGAGCACCTCGGGCAGCACGTCGAGGCGGTCGAACGTCGGGACGACGACGGAGAAGTCCGGCATGGCGGCGGAAGCGTACGTCATCGAAGCGGGCGACGCGGCGGCGGCGTGAGAGAATCCGGCCCGTGATGACGCACGATTCCGCATCGGCCACGAAGGGAGAGCGGGCACCCGACGGCACCGCCTCGGGGCGCGGCCGGCTGATCCGCCGGGCGCTCCTCTGGGGGCTCCTCGTCGGCGTCCTGGTGGCGCTCGCCGTCGCCTTCGCGCTCCACCGCTTCGCCCGCCCCGCGCCCGAGCCGCTGCCGGTGCTCGGCGAGATCCCGGACTTCCGGCTCACCGACCACGCCGGCCGCACCGTCGGCCGCGGCGACCTCGCCGGCGCGCCCTTCGTCGCCGACCTGGTGTTCACCCGCTGCGTGCTCGCCTGCCCGCTGATGACCACCCGGATGGCGGCGCTGGACCGCGCCGTCCCGGCGCTCGCCGCCGACGCCTCCGAGGGCGCCCCCACGCCGCCGGCGCGCCTGGTGTCGATCAGCGTCGATCCCGAGCACGACAGCCCGGAGGTGCTCGCCGACTACGCCCGCCGGCACGACGCCTCCGACCGCTGGCTCTTCCTCACCGGCGACCGCGACGAGATCTACCGCCTGGCCGGCGAGGGGATGAAGCTCGGCTTCGACCCCAACCCGCCGCCGGCGCCGCTCGCGGCGGGCGACGACATCTACCACTCGACGCGCTTCGTGCTGGTCGACGCGGAGGGGCGGGTGCGCGGGTACTACGACTCGGGGAACGGCGAGGAGCTGGCGCGGCTGCGCGCGGACCTGGCGCGGCTGATCGCGGCGGCGAGCGCCTGATCGCCGCGCCTCAGCGGCGGCGGTCGACCGGCCGCTCGGCGGCGCGCGGACGGCGCAGGAGCGAGACGGTCAGCCCGGCGAGGAAGACGGCGAGGAGCGCCACCGCCACCGCCGTCCCCGGCGAGCGCTGGAAGAGGTCGGAGACCGCCAGCCCGACGCCCGTCCAGGTGGCGCCCAGGAGGCCGGCGCCGGCGATCGCCGCGGTGACCAGCATGTCGCCCACCGCCGCCAGCGCGCCGCCGACCGACGCCCCCGGCGCCAACCGCCCGCCGGAGAGCCCGAAGAAGAGCGCGGTCAGCGCGGCGAGGCCGGCGAGGAGGCCGCCCGCCCACGCCCAGCGGCCGCCGGACGCCCGGCGCGCCTCCCAGGCCGGCTCGGGCAGCGCCGTCATCACCCGCTGGCGGAAGCCGGGCGCCACCGGGACGCGCGACTCGGCGAGGAGCGCGTGGAGCGACGCCAGCCGGTGCCGCTCGGCGCGGCAGTCGTCGCAGGCGTCGAGGTGGGCGTCGAGCCGGCGGCGGTCGCCGGTCGGCAGCGCGCCCTCCGCCTCGAGGTCGAGCCATTCGCGGTAGATCGTGTGGTCGGTGCCGTTCATCGTCTCGCCCGTCCTCGTGCCTCGTCGTCCTGCGAACCCGCTCCCTTCAGTCCACCAGGAACTCCGCCAGCTTCTCCTTGAGCATCTGCCGGCCCCGGAACAGCTTGTTCTTGACCGTCCCGAGCGGCATGTCCTTCAGGCTCGCGATGTCGTCGTACGACAGCTCGCCGTAGTGCCGCAGCGCGATCAGCTCCCGGTACTCCTCCGGCAGTCCGGCGATCGCCCGCTCGATCGCCGTCCCCCGCTCGACGTTGCGCAGCGCCCCGTAGGGCCCGCGCTCCGCGCTCGGCAGCTCCCACTCGCGCCCCTCCTCGCCCTCGTCCGAGCGCTGGAGCGACACCAGCTTGAGCCGCCGCTTGCGGATGACGTCGATCGCCGCGTTCTGCCCCACCCGGAACAGCCAGGTCGAGAAGCGGAACCGCGGGTCGAAGCGGTCGAGCGCCTGGTACACCTTGAGAAAGACCTCTTGCGCCACGTCGTGCGCCTCGTCGACGTCCCGCAGCAGCCGGAACAGATAGTTGACGAGCCGCGCCTGGTAGCGCTCCACCAGGTCGCCGAAGGCGTCCCGGTCCCCGTCGAGGACGGCCTGGACCAGCGCTTCGTCGGTCGGTGGCGCCATCCCTCGCAGCCCTCTCTACGGCGCCCGCTGGGGAAGGTTGCAGGCCGCGGCGGCGCGGCTCAGGGGGAGTCGGCGGGGTCGGCGGCGGCGTTCGAGGTCGGGTCGGCGGCCCCGGCGCCGGCGAGGTCCTCGCGCGCGGAGATCACGCCGCTCGCCTGCCCGGAGAGGAGCGCCAGGAGGTCGTGCTCGATGCCGCCCGGCGACACCTCGACCATGCGGCCGACCTCCTCGCCGTCGCGGGTGACGACGAAGGTGGGGACGTACTCGAGGCCGGCGGCCTGGGCGCGCCCGGACGGCTCCTCCTTCTCGCGGTCGACCGCCACGTAGACGAGGCGGAACGGCAGCTCGTCCTCGGAGAAGACGCCGGCGTCGTCGAGGCCGCGCCACAGGCGGGCGAGCTCGCGCATCGAGTCGCTGCACCAGGTGCCGAGGAAGACGGTGACACGGGCCCCCGGCGGCACCGCGGTCAGCGCCTGGACCGCGGCGGCGTCCGGCGCCGCCTCGACCTCGGCGGCCACCCAGTCCGGCCGGTGCGCCTCGACCGCGGCGCGGGTGACGTCGCCGACCAGCGGCTGCTCGTCGGCGGGCTCCTCGGCGGCCGGCGCCTCGGCCGGCCCGCCGCAGGCGGGCGACGAGAGGACGAGGAGGAGCGCGGCGGCGACGGCAAGCGGGAACGAGCGTGTCATCGACCGCGAGTGTACTGCACGACGGGGTGCGCCTCGGTGGCGGCGGCGGGCTACGGCACCTCGCGCACCCGCTCGATCGTCGTCCCGGGGAGGATGCGGTCGAGCGTCTCCTCGCCGGCGGTCACCCGGCCGAAGGCGGTGTAGCCGCCGTCGAGGTGCGGCTGCGGCGCGATGGTGAGGAACCACTGCGAGCCGCCGGTGTCCGGCCCCGAGAGCGCCATCCCGAGCACCCCGCGCTCGTAGCGCAGCCGGTTGATCTCGTCGCGGATCGCCCATCCCGGCCCGCCGGTGCCGTCGCCGCGCGGATCGCCGTCCTGGACCACGAAGTCCGGCACCACGCGGTGGAAGGCGAGGCCGTCGAAGAAGCCCTGCTCGGCGAGCTGGAGGAAGTTGTGGCAGGTCAGGGGCGCCGCCGGGCAGTCGAGCCATACCTCGAGCGTGCCGGCGGCGGTGACGATCTCGACCGTGCGCGGCCGCGCCGTGCGCTGGAGGATCGAGGCGTAGAAGCCGACCGACCGCGGCTCGGGG
>DATABP010000316.1:0-2255 GCA_036259515.1 Thermoanaerobaculia bacterium
GAGCGGCCGAGGCGAGGAGCGGCGGACCGCCGCGGGCGGCGCCGGGTCGACCCCCGGTCCCGGCTGGGACGAGCTGGTCGCCGCCGCCCACCGCGCCCGCGCCGCCGCCCACGCCCCGTGGAGCGGCTACCGCGTCGGCGCCGCCCTGCGGGCCGACGACGGAACCGTGTGGGCCGCCGGCAACGTCGAGCTGACGATCCCCGCCACCGGCCTCTGCGCCGAGCGCAACGCCGTCCACGCCGCCCTGGGCGCCGGCCGCCGCCGCGTCGTCGCCCTCGCCGTCGTCACCGCCTCGTCTCCCCCGGCCTGCCCCTGCGGCGTCTGCCGCCAGGTGCTGCTCGAGGTGGTCCCCGAGGGCGAGGAGCTGCCGATCCTCTGCGTCAACGACGACGGCGAGCGGCTGGAGACGACGCTCGGCGAGCTGCTGCCGCACGCGTTCCGGCTGCCGGGGCCGGGGTGACGTGCAATCCATTCACAGCGTGAATGATCATCGTTCACGGCATGAATGGAGTGACCGGCTGCGAACGGTGAAGGGCCTCACCGGCCTTCGAAGGAGCGCGCCATGGACGCCAAGGGGCTGACCCCGATCCTCAACGTCTCCGACCTCGCGGAGAGCTTCGCCTGGTTCGAGCGGCTGGGCTGGCGGAAGCGGTGGGAGTGGGGCGACCCGCCCGATTTCGGCGCGGTGGGGGCCGGCGCCTGCGAGATCTTCCTCTGCCGCGACGGGCAGGGCGGACGCGGGCGGAGCCCGGTGACGGCGACCTTCGGCCCCGGAGGGAGCGAGTCGGAGGACCAGGGCGTGTGGATGTCGGTGTGGGTGGGCGACGTCGACGAGGTCCACCGCCGCTGCCTCGAGCAGGAGATCGAGGTCGCCTTCCCTCCCACCGACATGCCCTGGCGGGTGCGCGAGATGCACGTCCGCCACCCGGACGGCCACGTCTTCCGGATCTCCCGCGGCATCGGCTACGAGGACGAGATCGAGAGCTTCGCCCGGCGCGAGCGGGAGAAGGGCCCGCCGCTCCCGATCGAGCGCGTGGACGTGCCGGTGCGGCTGGAGAGGCGCCTCGCCGCCCTCCTCCGCGACCTCGCCGCCCACAAGGGCCTGACCGTCGGCGAAACCCTGGAGGAGACCCTCCTCCACAGCTTCGAGGAGCTGGGCGCCGGCGTGGCGAGCCCGCACACCCCGCGCACGCTGCGACGCATCCGGGAGCTCAAGGAGGAGCACGGCGTCGACTACGACTGCCATGCGAGCTATCGATTCGTGGAGGAATGAGCGGAGGGCGCCGGACGCCGACGGGATGCTACAGCGCCAGTCGCAGCCCCTCCCGTACCGCCGCTTCGTTGAGGCGCTGATCGAAGGCGAGGAAAGCGACCGGCTGCTCGAGGCGGTCGCGGAGGTCGACGCACGAGGCGAGCTGGATCGCGTCTCCGCTGCGCAGGGGGTGGCGCAGGAGGAGAGACCGAGCGCGGCGCAGGACGTTGTCGCTCAGCTCGACGACGACGACGCTCTCGAGCTCCTCGCCGACCGTCGCGACGAGGTGGTCGAGCGTCCGCGCGGAGATCGATCCCTCCCGGTGGCGGCGCGCGAGGGCCGAAACCACCTCGACGGCGGTGAGCCCGCTCACGGCGCAGACGGCCGCGCGCCGGACCCGGTCCACCTCGGCCGAGGCCTCCTCCTCGACGAACCACTTGACCACCGCGCTGGCGTCGAAGAAGACGATCAGAAGCGGTCCTCGCGATCCTCGACGACGGTCTGCGCGACCGGCGGCCCCGGCAACGTCACGCGCTCGATGTGTGCCGACTTCGGCCGGGTCGGCAGGCGGACGGCGCCGGTGGCGGCGAGTCGCTGGAGGCGGGGATCGAGGTCGAGCGCCGATCTCGACAGCGGACGCAGCTCGGCGATCGGCCGCCCGCGCTCGGTGACCAGGATCGTCTCGCCGCTCCGGACCTGCCGGAGATAGCGTCCGAGGCGGAGCTTGAGCTCCCGGGCTCCCACGGTCGCCATGTGGCCATTGTGGCCCCTTCGCGGCGTCGCGTCAAGCGAGGCCCCCACCCCCCTACCCCACCAACCACCCCGCGAACGCCCGCCACCCTTCCGTCGCCCCCAGCAGGAACCTCCCCGGCGCCATCAGCACCAGCGCCGCGCCGCCCCACCAGTACGCCGGGTGCACGCGGCGGCGGCTGGCGCCGTCGTAGGCGATGCCGAGCAGGAGGAAGACGAAGCTCAGGAGGTAGAAGCCGAGCGGGCCGAGCGA
>DATABP010000317.1:0-5147 GCA_036259515.1 Thermoanaerobaculia bacterium
GCGCCCGGACGGGCGGTGCGCGGATGACCGCCGTCTCGCCCGGCCTCCGCCTCGCCAGCCCCGCCGGACGGCGGGTGCTCGCCGCCACCGTCCTCGGCTCGGGCGCCGTGTTCCTCGAGGGCACGGTGGTCAACGTGGCGATGCCGGCGATGGCCGCCGACCTCGGTTTCGGCCTGGCCGGCGTGCAGTGGGTGATCAACGGCTACCTGCTGACGCTGTCGGCGCTGATGCTCCTCGGCGGGTCGCTCGGCGACGTGCACCGGCACCGCCGGGTGTTCCTCGCCGGCCTCGTCGCCTTCGCCGCCGCCTCGCTGGCCGCGGCGCTGATGCCGACGCTCGGCACGCTGGTCGCCGTGCGGCTGATCCAGGGAGCAGCCGGGGCGCTCCTGGTGCCGAACAGCCTGGCCATCGTCGACCGCGCCTTCGCCGAGGAGGACCGCGGGGCGGCGATCGGCCACTGGGCGGGATGGTCGGGGGTGTCGACGGCGGCGGGGCCGCTCCTGGGCGGCTGGCTGGTCGACGCCGCCTCGTGGCGCTGGGTGTTCGCCAGCGCGGCGCCGCTGGCGCTGGCGGCGGCGTGGATCGCCTGGCGCCGCTGGGTGCCGGAGCCGCCGGGGGCGGCCGAGGAGCGGCGCAGCGTCGACTACGCCGGCGCCGCGCTCGCCACCGCCGGCCTCGCCGGGCTGGTCGGCGGGCTGATCGTGGGGACGGAGCGGGGGTTCGGCTCGCCGCCGGTGATCGCGGCGCTCGCCGGCGGCGGCCTGGCGCTCGCCGCCTTCCTCCTCCTCCAGCGCCGCCGGCGCGATCCGCTCCTGCCGCTCGGGCTCTTCCGCAGCCGCCAGTTCACCGGCGCCAACCTCACCACCCTCTGCGTCTACGGCGCCCTGGGCACGCTCTTCCTCTTCCTGGCGCTGGAGCTCCAGAACGTGCTCGGGATGAGCGCGCTCGCCGCCGGCGCCGCGCTCCTGCCGGTCAACGCGCTGATGCTCGCGCTGTCGCCGGCCGCCGGCCGCCTCGCCTCGCGCACCGGGCCGCGGCTGCCGATGACCGTCGGGCCGCTGGTGGCGGCGGCGGGGATCGCTCTCCTCGCCGGGGTGGGGGAGTCCTCCGGCTATTGGAGCGGCGTGCTGCCGGGGGTGGTCCTCTTCGCGCTCGGCCTCGCCCTGGTCGTCGCGCCGCTCACCGCGGCGGTGCTCGGCGCGGTGCCGGACGACGACACCGGCGTCGCCTCGGCGGTCAACAACGCGGCGGCGCGGCTCGCCGGCCTGCTGACGGTGGCCGCGGTGCCGCTCCTGGCCGGTCTCGGCGGCCTCGACGACCTCGGCGGCGCCGCCTTCGCCGCCGGCTACCGGCGGGTGATGCTGATCTCGGCCGGCCTCTGCGCGCTCGGCGGGCTGGTCGCCTTGGTCACCGTCGGCGACCGCGCGGCGCGGGTGGCGCCCGGCGCCCATCCCTGCCCGCCGCACGGCTGCGTGCAGCGGCGGCCGCTCGGGAGGTCGGAGGCCGGACGCGGTCGCGGCTGAGGCGGCGGAGGGAAGCCGCCTCGCGGTCTACGCCCGCGCCGCCCACCGCTCCCGCGCCCGCGCCGCCAGCGCCTCGCGGCTGGCGGGCGGGGCCTGGGCGGTGAGCTCGGCGAGGAGGCGGTCGGCGGCGGCGGCGATCTCGTCGACGGCGCGCTCGAAGGCGTCGGCGTTGGCGCGCGAGGGGCGGGTCGAGCCGGCGATCTTGCGCACGAACTGGAGCGCGGCGTCGCGCACCTCGTCGCTGGACGCCGGCGGGGCGAGGTTGTGGAGGCGCTTGATGTTGCGGCACATGCGGCGGATTCTAACCGCCGGCGTCCGTCCGACGTGACAGGATGGCGGCAGGCGAGGAGCCGCGAGCGGGATGCGAATGGTCGTCGTCGGCGCCAGCGGAGGTACCGGCCGGCAGCTGGTCGAGCAGGCGCTCGCGCTCGGCCACGAGGTGACCGCGCTGGTGCGCAAGCCGCACCGGCTCCCCGTCCGCCACCCGGCGCTCCGCGTCGCGGCGGGCGACGTCCTCGATGCCGACTTCCTGCGGCGGGAGGTCGCCGGCGCCGACGCGGTGCTCTGCGCCCTCGGGCACAAGCGGTGGTTCTACCCCAACCGCATCCTGTCGGCCGGGACGCGCAACCTGATCGCCGCCATGCGCGCCGGCGGCGTCCGCCGGCTGGTGTGCGAGACCTCGCTCGGCGTCGGCGACAGCTTCGGCCGGCTGGGGCTCTACTACACGCTCTTCGTGATCCCCTTCATCCTGCCGCTCTACTACTGGGACAAGCATCGCCAGGAGCGGGAGGTCCGCGCCAGCGGCCTCGACTGGGTGATCGTGCGCCCGGCGGCGCTGACCAACGGGCCGCGGCGCGGCCGCACCCGGCACGGACCGCGGGTGGGGAGCTGGGTGCTCACCCGCCGCGTCTCGCGCGCCGACGTCGCCGACTTCATGCTCCGCCAGCTCGCCGACGACGCGTACCTCCACGCCGCTCCCGGCGTCGCCGGCTAGCCGCTCAGGCCGGCCACAGCCAGGCGAAGACGAGCGCCGTCGCCAGGGCGTAGACCGTCGAGTCGATCAGGTGGCGGAGCGAGTTCGACCACGGGATCGCCTGCCAGATCGAGTCCTGGAAGGCGCCGTAGCCGTAGCCGACGAAGGCGATGGTGCCGGCGATGCGGGCGACCATCCAGGTCTCGGCGCCGGCGGTCAGCGTGTGCCGCGCCAGGTAGCCGATGGTGAAGCTGACCAGGAAGCAGAAGAGCAGCCACTGGACGAGCGTCTTGCCCATCTGCGGCGTGCCCTTGCGGAGGACGCCGATCAGCGCCACCGGGCCGCGGGAGTACTTCTCGATCACCGCCGGGTCCTTCATCGAGGCGGCGTCGACGCAGTAGGGGATGACGTAGAGCCCCGGCGGGGTGTCGCCCCCGAGCGCCGCGGCGACGGCGTCCTCGTTCGGCAGCTTCCGGTAGTCGGCGCGGTGGTAGCGCAGCGCCATGTGGAGCACGGCGCTCAGCAGCCAGACGACGACGGTCGAGACGACGACGGGCAGCCACAGGCTTCCGAAGGGCATGGCGGTCTCCTCGGTCCCAGGTCCGGCGGTACGACGGCGGATGTGGCGTCAGCCTAGCACCGCCGAGCCCGGGATCGGGGAGACCGCCGCCGGCCTCAGTTCGCCGCCAGCGCCGCCGCCTCGTGCGCGTCGACGTGCCCGGCGCCGACCTCGAACGGCGCGCGGCCGGGCATCGGGTCGGCGG
This sequence comes from Thermoanaerobaculia bacterium, assembly GCA_036259515.1. Lineage (GTDB taxonomy): Bacteria > Acidobacteriota > Thermoanaerobaculia > Multivoradales > JBCCEF01 > DATABP01. The sequence goes on from DATABP010000317.1 coordinate 3,261, forward strand.
TCGCCTCGAGAATCGCCTTGACCTCCAGCGGGCCGAGCGTGGGGTCCGCCTCGAGCAGCAGGGCGACGATGCCGGCGACGTGCGGGGTGGCCATCGAGGTGCCGCTCATGTGGGTGTAGTACGGCAGGTGCGCCGGGTCGAGGCCGACGTCGAGGGTGATGCCGAGCGGCGGCAGGGCGCCGGTCAGCGTGCGGGTGGAGACGACGTCGACGCCGGTCGCCACCACCGTCGGCCGGTTGACGTAGGTCCACTCGCGGCCGTCGGGCATGGTGAAGGTGCCGCTCTCGCCGGGGTTGCCGCGGGAGGAGAAGTCGGCCAGCGTGCCGTCCTTGGCGCCGGCGGCGACCGAGATCACCCACGGCGCCTGCGCGTACGGGTTGTGGGTGTTCGCCGCCGGGCCGGAGTTGCCGGCCGCGAACACCGACACGATGCCGTGCCCCGCCGCCTCGTAGGTGGCGACGACCACCGGGTCGGTGGGGTCGAAGGCGCCGGAGCTGCCCCAGGAGTTGGAGATCACCCGGATCGGCGCCGCGAAGCGGTCGCGGTTGGCGATCGCGTAGTCGATGCCGCCGACCGCGTCGAGGATGCTGATCACCACGCCCGAGCCGTAGCCGACCAGCTTGGCGTCGGGAGCCACGCCGCGGTAGAGGCCGCCGGACCGCGCGCCGCTGCCGCCGACGCTCCCCGCGCAGTGGGTGCCGTGGCCGGAGGAGAGGTCGGTGTTGAGCTGGCCCTCGAGCACCGTCGCCGGCAGGAAGCCGAGCACCGCCGAGAGGTTGGTCACCGCCAGCACGTTCTCGACCACGTGGTCGCCGAAGGCGAGGTCGGCGTGGGTGGCGTCGATGCCGGAGTCGTTGACCAGCACGGCCACGCCGGCGCCGGTGAAGCCGAGGGCGGGATCGGACTGCACCAGGTCGACGCCGGAGAGCTGCCGCGCCTCGTGGTTGTAGTAGGTCAGCGTCCGGTTGGCGTGGATCGACAGCACGTCGTCGCGCCGCGCCAGCCGCTCGATCGCGCCCGGCGTGGCCAGCGCGCCGACGACCGGCAGCGACCGGAAGGTGACGCCGCGCAGGATGCCGGCGCTCTGCAGCGCCTGGATCTGCGGCGCGCCGATCGGGCCGGAGTGGTCGAAGGTGACGACGACCTCGAGCTGCTCGAGCGGCCAGGCCTGTGCGAGGCGGGCCGCGAGCTCCTCGCCGATGCGGGCGTCGGCCGCGGCGGGGGCGGCGAGGGCGAGGGCGGCGACGACGGTGAGGACGACGGCGACCAGCGGGGTCGGCCGGCGGACGGTCGGGTGGTGCATGGGGCTCCTCCTCGGGACGGCGGTTCGGGTGACACGGCGGCGGCGCCGGTGCCATGCATGCGCCGCACCAGCGGGGGGGCTCCGCAGGGGGACCTCCCGCAGCGCGCCGCCAATTGAGGAATGGTGCAAGTTTTGCACGGCTTTCGCGCTTCGGACGGGGTCCCCCGGCGTCCGGCGCGTGGCCGTGACGCCGCGTGGCTCCGGTGCGTCCCGGGCGGCCGGCGGGACGGCCGGGGGCACCTCCCGTCCGCCGCTCGCTCAGGAGGCCATCATGAGGAAGAAGCTGCTCTGCGCCGCGCTGGTCGCGGCGTTCGCCGTCCCCTTCGCCGTCTTCGCCTGGCTGCCCTTCGGCGTCCCCACCGCCGACGCGCAGGAGCAGTCCTGCCCGCCGGGCCGCAACTTCCCGGGCGCCTGCATCCAGGTGATCGTCTTCGCCCAGCACCCGGGGACCGGCGAGTGTTGTCAGTTCGCCAACCCGTGCAGCGTGCCGCCGGGCTTCGGGCCGGTGTTCTTCAGCCAGGAGGCCTGCGAGGCCGCGGCCGAGTAGGCCGCTTCCCGGGACCCGGCCCGCCCGCCGCCCGGCC
>DATABP010000318.1:0-3274 GCA_036259515.1 Thermoanaerobaculia bacterium
CGCCATCCCGATCACCGTCCTCGAAGAGCTCGACACCTTCAAGAAGGGCGGATCGGTGATCAACCTCCAGGCGCGCGAGTTCATCCGCCGCCTCGACCGGCTGAGCGACCACAACATGCTCCGCGAGTGGATCCCGCTCAACGGGTCCGCGAGCGGCAAGTTCCGGGTCATCGCCACCGAGGAGGAGGCGGCGGACGCCGCCGAGGTCTTCGGCAGCAAGAAGAACGACCACCGCATCCTCAACGCCGCCCTGGGCCTCGCCCGCCGCGAGCCGGAACGGCGGGTGATCCTGGTGTCGAAGGACATCAGCCTGCGGGTCAAGGCGCGGGCGCTGAACCTGGCGTCCGAGGACTACGAGACCGTCCGCATCAAGGACGTCGACCACCTCTACACCGGCAAGAGCGAGCGCGAGGTCGACGCCGCGGTCGTCGAACGGGTGTACGAGGAGGGCTCGGTGGGGCTCGACGAGGTGCTCGCTCCCGGCGAGGCGCCGCCGCGGCCGAACCACTACTTCATCCTGCGCGCCCCCGGCGCCTCGGCGCTCGCCGTCCTCGACCCGCGGAGCGGCCGCGTCGAGCGGGTGGTCAAGACCACCGCCTACGGGGTGACGCCGCGGAACGCCGAGCAGACCTTCGCCCTCCACGCGGTGCTCGACCCGGAGGTGCCGCTGGTGTCGGTCACCGGGCCGGCGGGCACCGGCAAGACGCTCCTGGCGCTCGCCGGCGCGCTCGAGCAGCGGCGGCTCTACCGGCAGATCTACCTCGCCCGGCCGGTGGTGCCGCTGTCGAACAAGGACATCGGCTACCTGCCCGGCGACATCAAGTCGAAGCTCAACCCCTACATGCAGCCGCTGTGGGACAACCTCGGCATCATCAAGAACCAGTTCGGCGACCGCGACAAGGATTCGAAGCGCATCGACGAGATGGTCGAGCAGGAGAAGCTCCACGTGGTGCCGCTGGCCTACATCCGGGGCCGCAGCTTCTCGAACGTCTGCTTCGTCGTCGACGAGGCGCAGAACCTCACCCCGCACGAGGTCAAGACGATCATCACCCGCGCCGGCGAGCACACCAAGATCATCCTCACCGGCGACATCTTCCAGATCGACACCCCCTACCTCGACGCGCAGTCGAACGGCCTCTCCTACCTGATCGACCGCCTCGGCGGCCAGCCGCTCTACGCCCACGTCAACCTCGACAAGGGCGAGCGCAGCGAGCTGGCGAACCTGGCGAGCACGCTGCTCTAGGCGGCGTCACGCAACGACCCGCCGGGCCGGAGCGGGCTTTGCATGAATCCGCGCTCGCCGGGCCGCGGCCGACCGCGCCTCGCGCCGCCGCGGCGACTCCAGCGACTGCGAACCCGTCCCTTCGAGGAGTGAAGCTCGATGATGCGAACGATCGTGGAACCCGTCTCCCGCAGCCTCGCCCTGGGCCTCGCGCTCCTGACCGCGTGCGGCGCCGGGCCGGAGGCTTCGCCCCAGGAACAGCAGGCCGAGCGCGAGGTGCGCGAGCAGCTCGGCGAGCCGGCGGCGGTCGACGTCGCCGCCGCCAACCGGCTGTCGTCGACCTTCCGCGCCGCCGCCCAGCAGGCGCTGCCGGCCGTCGTCTACGTCGAGGTCGAGCAGGAGCTCGACGCCGCCGAGGCGGAGATCCCCGAGCAGCTCCGCCCGTTCTTCGGCCCCGGCTCGCCGTTCGGGCCGCAGGTCCCCGAGGGGCCGTCGATCGGCTCCGGCTCCGGCTTCATCCTCGACGAGCGCGGCCACGTGGTGACCAACCACCACGTCGTCGCCGGCTCCGACCGCGTGCTGGTGCGGCTGGTCGACGGCCGCGAGTACCTCGCCCACGTGGTCGGCAGCGACGAGGCGAGCGACGTGGCGATCCTCCAGCTCGAGGGGATCGAGGAGGTCGACCTGCCCACCGCGACACTGGGCGATTCCGATCCGCTGCGGGTGGGCGACTGGGTGCTGGCGCTCGGCTCGCCCCTCGGCCTCGACTTCACCGTCACCGCCGGCATCGTGTCGGCGAAGGGGCGGCAGATCAGCGGCCGGCAGGCGGCGCTCGAGTCGTTCATCCAGACCGACGCGGCGATCAACCGCGGCAACTCCGGCGGCCCGCTCGTCGACCTCACCGGGCGGGTGGTCGGCATCAACACCGCGATCCTCGGCGGCATGGGCTTCGTCGGCTACGGCTTCGCCATCCCCATCGACCTCGCCGAGCGGGTGATCTCCGACCTCCTCGAGGTGGGCTACGTGCGGCGGCCGCAGCTCGGCGTGCAGATCGGCGACGTCGACGCGGTCGACGCCGAGGTCTACGGGCTGCCGCGGGTGGCCGGCGCCGAGGTGGTGTTCGTCCAGGAGGGCACCGCCGCCGACCGCGTCGGACTGGCGCCCGGGGACGTCATCGTGGCGGTCGACGGCGAGGAGGTGGGCGGCTCGACCGAGCTGACCACCACCCTCGCGCAGCACCAGCCGGGGGACGAGGTGACGCTGACCTACTACCGCGGCGGCGAGCGCCGCACCGCCCGCGTCGAGCTCGGCCAGTTCGAGCGGCCGGAGGGGAACGCGCCCGCGGCCGAGGACGACCGCTCGCCGGAGCGGGTGCTCGGCTTCTCGGTGCAGCCGCTGACCCCGCAGGCGGCGCGGCAGCTCGGCTTCGAGGCCACCGGCGGCGTGGTGGTCGCCGAGGTGAGCCGCTTCAGCGCCGCGGCGCGCGCCGGCCTCCAGGAGGGGATGCGGATCCTCGCCGTCAACGGCCAGGAGGTCTCCTCGACCGCCGACCTCGCCGCCGCCGCCCGCGGCATCGAGCCCGGCGACGCGGTGTCGCTCCGCGTGGAGGTGCCGGAGCTCGGCGAGACGGTGATCAACTTCCGGGCCCGCAACTAGCCCCCACGCGCGGGGCGCGCGAGCCGATCCGCCGGGCGGAGAAATCCGCTCGGCGGCGGCGTCCGTACAGTGGAGGCGAAGAGTTGACGCCGGCGCCCCCGCGCCGCGGCAGCTCTCCCAAATCCCCCGGGGCGGGCGGTCCGGCGACGACACTGCCCGTCCCCACTTTTTTTCTCGCTCCTCCGCCCGCTCCTCCCGCTTGACCGCGGCGGCGCCGCCGCCGACAATCCGGCCGTGCCGATCTACGAGCTCTACTGCGCCGACTGCGACACCCTGTTCAACTTCTTCTCGTCGCGGGTCGACACCACCACCCATCCCACCTGCCCGCGCTGCGGGCGGCGGACGCTCGAGCGCCGGCCGGCCCGCTTCGCGGCGCTGACCCGCTCCGCCGCCCGC
>DATABP010000319.1:0-3001 GCA_036259515.1 Thermoanaerobaculia bacterium
GGATCTGCCGGGCGACGCTCTGGCGATGCACCTCGTCCGGCCCGTCGTAGATGCGCGCCGCCCGCTCCTGTCGGTAGAACCAGGAGAGCACCGTGTCGTCGGAGACGCCGAGCGCGCCGTGCGCCTGGATGGCGCGGTCCACGGCGCGCAGCATCACTCCGGCGACGGTGAACTTGATCGCCGACACCTCGGAGCGCGCCGCCCGCGCGCCCTCGCGCTCGATCCTCCAGGCGGCGTGGAGGACGGCGAGGCGGGCGGCGTCGATCTCCGCCCGCGTGTCGGCGATCCAGCCGGCGACCTCGGGGCGGCGGGCGAGCGGCTCGCCGGGGGCGATCTCGCGCGCCAGCGCGCGGCGGCAGAGGAGGTCGAGGCTGCGCTCGGCGACGCCGATCCAGCGCATCGCGTGGTGGATGCGCCCGGGGCCGAGCCGCGCCTGGGCGATGGCGAAGCCCTCGCCCTCGCCGCCGAGGAGCGCCTCCGGCCCCACGCGGCAGCCCTCGAAGGCCAGCTCGCCGTGGCTCGCCCAGCCGTCGCCGGCGTGGCCCATCACCGGCACGTTGCGCACCCGGGCGAAGCCGGGGGTGTCCATCGGGACGAGGAACAGGCTGGCGCGGCGGTGCGGCGGGGCGTCGGGGTCGGTGACCGCCATCACCACGGCGAAGGCGGCGCCGTCGGCCCCGGAGGCGAACCACTTCCGCCCGTCGATCGCCCAGCCGCCGCCGTCCGTCCGCCGCGCCCGGGTGTCCATCCACACCGGGTTCGAGCCGGCGCGCTCGGGCTCGGTCATCGCGAAGCAGGAGCGGGCGGCGCCGGACAGCAGCGGCCGGGCGAAGCGCTCGCGCTGCCCCGGGGTGGCGAGCTCGAGCAGGATCTCGAGGTTCCCGGCGTCGGGCGCCTGGCAGCCGAAGACGTAGTGGCCCGCCGGGCTCTGTCCGAGCACCGCGGCGAGCCAGCCGAATTCGACCAGCGACAGCCCCATCCCGCCGTGCTCGGCGGCGATCTGCGGCAGCCACCAGCCGCGGCGGCGGACCTCGGCGCGGCACTCCTCGAGCGCCGGGAGGGCGTCGCGGAAGGGGCCGTGGAGGAGGGCGGGCTCGAGCGGCACGACGCGCTCGGCGACGAACGCCTCGACCTCGGGGAGGAGCGCGGCGACGCGGGGCGGAGGGGCGAAGTCCATGGCGCTCGGCGCCTAGCCGCTCGCCGCCAGGTCCTCGCGCGCCCGCGCCACCTCGGCGAGCATCTCCTCGACGGCGCAGAGCTTGATCCGCGGCCGCCCCGCCGCCTTGCCGCGGGCGCACTCCAGCTCGTCGAGCCGCCGCCAGTCCTCGAAGTCCACCCAGTCGACGCCGCGGCCGGCGAGCAGGCGCTCGATCGCCGCGGCCGGGCGCGGCGGGTCCGCCGGCAGCGCCGGCACGTCCTTGACCATCCTCGCCACCGTCTCCGCCGCGTCGGGCTTGTTGGTGCCGATCAGCCCGGACGGACCGCGCTTCGCCCAGCCGACGACGTACTCGCGCCCGAGCGGCGCGCCGGCCTCCGGGTCGATCACCCGCCCCTCGCGGTTGGGGATCAGCCCCGCCTCCTCGTCGAAGGGGACGCCGGGGAGCGGCACCGAGCGGTAGCCGATGGCGCGGATGACCGCGGTGGTGGCCAGCGTCTCGGTCTCGCCGGTGCCGCGCGGGCGGAGGCGGCCGTCGGCGCCGGCGACGAGGCGGTTGCGCTCGATGACCAGCCCGCCGATGCCGCCGCCGCCCTCCGCCGCCTCGATCTCGACCGGCGAGACCAGGAAGCGGAAGCGGATGCGCCGCCGCGCCTCGCGCCAGGCGCCGCCGGCCGTGCGCTCGGCGAAGCCGCGGAAGATCTCCAGGTTCTTCTGCGCCTGGCGGTCGAGCTCGCCGTCGCCCACCGCCGCCGCCTCCAGCTCGTCGCCGTCGACCATCACCTCCACGCCCTCGATCTCGCCCAGCTCCTTGAGCTCGGCCGGCGTGCACTTCGCCTGCGCCGGGCCGCGGCGGGCGAGGACGTGGACGTCGGTCACCCGGCTCTGTCGGAAGGCGTCGAGGGCGGGGTCGGAGACGTCGGTGGCGGCCAGCTCCTCGGCCGGCTTGGCGAGCACCCGCGCGCAGTCCATCGCCACGTTGCCGATGCCGACCACCGCCACCTCGGCGTGATCGAGCCGGTAGTCGGCGCCGACGAAGTCCGGGTGCCCGTTGTACCAGGCGACGAACTCGGTCGACGACCAGCTCCCCGGCAGCTCCTCGCCGGGGATGCCCAGCCGCCGGTCGCTCTGCGCGCCCACCGCGTAGACCACCTGGTCGTAGAGGTCGAGCAGCTCGTCGCGCGTCACGTCGCTCCCCAGGCCGACGTTGCCGAAGAAGCGCACCCGCGGATCGCCCGCCGCCTTGGCGAACACCCTTTCGACCAGCTTGATCTTCTGGTGGTCGGGCGCCACCCCGTAGCGCACCAGCCCGTAGGGCGCCGGCAGCCGGTCGAAGACGTCGACGGCCACCTCCCGCCCGCAGTCGAGCAGGGCGGCGACGGCGTAGAACCCGGACGGGCCGGCGCCGACGACGGCGACGGACAGGGGCCGCTCGGGAGAGCTGCCGAGGGTGCTCATCAGTGCCGGTTCCTCCGGCGGCGGAGCTTACCGCACGGGTGCGGGCCGATCCGTGAGATAACCGCCCCATGCGCCTCCTCGACGTCCTCCCTCATCCCGACGACGAGTCCTTCGGCCCGGCGCTGGCGATCGTGCGCCAGGTGCTCGGGGAGCGGCCGGCGGGGCGGCTCGGCGGGCTGGGGAGAGACGGCGGGCTGAGCCTTCGTGCGCTGCGGCGGGGCGCGAGCCTCCTCCGGTTGCCCTCGGCCCCGGGCGGCGACATGATGCGGCGATGGGTGGCGGGGACGCGAGGTCGGCGGGGGAGCCGCGGCGGCGGTCGCGGCGGCGGACGGTCGTCGCCCTCGTCCTCCTCGCCGCCGCCGTCGCCCTCGCCGGCCTCGCCGTCTG
>DATABP010000320.1:0-3682 GCA_036259515.1 Thermoanaerobaculia bacterium
AGCACGCCGGCCTGCTGGTAGACCGCCTCGGCGAGCTTGTGGCTGGCCTGCTGGAGCTGCTGGATCGCCTGCTCCATCGCCTGGAGGTCGTCGCCTTCGAGCGCCTTCTTCGCCGCCTCGAGCGCGGTGTTGAGCTGGCCCTGGACCTCGGCGCCGACCTTCTCCTTGTTCTCTCCGAGCGTCTTCTCGGTCTGGTAGACCAGGTTGTCGAGGGTGTTGCGGGTCTCCACCTTCTTGCGCCGCTCCTTGTCCTCGGCGGCGTGCGCCTCGGCGTCCTTGACCATCTGCTCGATCGAGGAGTCGTCGAGGCCGGAGGAGGCGGTGATGGTGATCTTCTGCTCCTTGCCGGTGCCGAGGTCCTTGGCGCTGACGTTGACGATGCCGTTGGCGTCGATGTCGAAGGCGACCTCGATCTGCGGCATGCCGCGCGGCGCCGCCGGGATGCCGACGAGCTGGAAGCGGCCGAGGGTGCGGTTGTCGCGCGCCATCTCGCGCTCGCCCTGGAGCACGTGGACCTCGACCGACGGCTGGTTGTCCGCCGCGGTGGAGAAGATCTCGCTCTTCCGCGTCGGGATCGTCGTGTTGCGCTCGATCAGCCGGGTGAAGACGCCGCCCAGCGTCTCGATGCCGAGCGACAGCGGGGTGACGTCGAGGAGCAGCACGTCCTTGACCTCGCCGCCCAGCACGCCGCCCTGCACCGCGGCGCCGATCGCCACCACCTCGTCCGGGTTGACGCCCTTGTGCGGCTCCCTGCCGAAGACCTTCTTGACCAGCTCCTGGATCGCCGGCATGCGGGTCTGACCGCCGACCAGCACCACCTCGTCGATCTCGCCGGCCGACACCCCGGCGTCGCGGATCGCCTGCTCGCAGGGGCCGATCGAGCGCCGGATCAGCGGCTCGACGAGCTGCTCGAGCCTGGCGCGGGTGAGCGTCAGGTTGAGGTGCTTGGGGCCCGACTGGTCGGCGGTGATGAAGGGCAGGTTGACGTCGGTCTGCTGGGTCGACGACAGCTCGATCTTCGCCTTCTCGGCCGCCTCCTTGAGGCGCTGCATCGCCATCGCGTCCTGCGACAGGTCGACGCCCTGGTCCTTCTTGAACTCGGCGAGGAGCCAGTCGATGATCGCCTGGTCGAGGTTGTCGCCGCCGAGATGGGTGTCGCCGTTCGTCGCCTTGACCTCGACCACCCCCTCGCCGACCTCGAGGATCGAGATGTCGAAGGTGCCGCCGCCGAAGTCGTAGACGGCGATCGTCTGGTCCTTCTTCTTGTCGAGGCCGTAGGCGAGCGCCGCCGCGGTCGGCTCGTTGACCAGCCGCTCGACGGTCAGCCCGGCGATCTTGCCGGCGTCCTTGGTCGCCTGGCGCTGGGCGTCGTTGAAGTAGGCCGGCACGGTGATCACCGCGCGCTCCACCTTCTGGCCCAGGTAGTCCTCCGCCGCCGCCTTGAGCTTCTGGAGGATCATCGCCGAGATCTCGGGCGGCGAGTACTGCTTGTCGTCCACCTTGACGCGCACGTCGCCGTTGTCGGCGCGCACCACGTCGTAGGGGACCATCTTCATCTCCTCGCTGACCTCGTCGTAGCGCCGTCCCATGAAGCGCTTGATCGAGAACACCGTGCGCCGCGGGTTGGTCACCGCCTGGCGCTTGGCGACCTGGCCGACCAGCCGCTCGCCGTCCTTGGCGAAGGCGACGACCGACGGCGTGGTGCGGTTGCCTTCCGTGTTGGCGATGACCTTGGCCTCGCCGCCCTCCATGACGGCCACGACGCTGTTCGTCGTGCCGAGGTCGATGCCGATGATCTTGCTCACGTGCGTTGTCTCCTTCGAGTCGGATTCGACCCCGGAGGGCCGTTCGATGTCGTCCGCCCGCCGCCGGCGCGACGGCGGACCTCAGTCTACCGCATTCAGATCTCGCGCCACGCTCTATCTGACAGTTGGAGACTCAGGTTTATTCCGACCGAGGCGGCGAGGGGGGGGGGCACTCCTCCCGACCCACCACCTCCTCACCGCACGCCGTACCGCACCCCCACCACCGCCGTCGCCCCCGCCGCCGCATACCCGCCGACCTCCTCGCCGTCCTCGTCGAACAGGTTCTCCACCCGCGCGTAGGCGCCGAGCCGCGACGTCAGCGCGTACTCGATCCGGCCGTCCAGCCGCTCGGTGTCGTCGAGCCGGCGGCCGTCGGAGTCGATGCGGTCGGCGGCGGCGACGAGGGTGGCGGCCAGCGTCCAGCGCGGCGCCGGGGCGAGGTCGACGGACAGCGACGCCAAGTGCCGCGGGCGGCGCGGCAGGAGCTCGCCGGTGTCGAGGTCCTCGGAGTCGGTCAGCGTGTAGGCGGCGGCGAGGCCCCAGACGCCGCCCGGCCGCCACTCGACCGCCGTCTCGATCCCCTCGACCTCGGCCCGCGCCAGGTTGGCGGCGAGGAAGGTGCGGGTGTCGAAGGTGACGAGGTCGCGGTAGCGGCCGGCGAAGACGGTGAGGTCGGCGGTCAGCCGGCCGTCGCGCCAGGAGCGCTCGACGCCGAGGTCCCAGCTCTCGCTCGTCTCCGGGGTCAGCTCCGGGTTGCCGAAGAAGGGGAAGTAGAGGTCGACGAAGGTGGGCGCCTTGAAGCCGGTGCCCCAGGTGCCGTGGAGGCGGGTCGCGCCGCCGAGCCGCCAGGAGCCGGTGGCGCGCCAGGTCGTCTCGCCGCCGAAGACCGAGTGGTCGTCGTGGCGGGCGCCCAGGGCGACCTCGAGGCCGCGCCAGGCGAAGCGGTCCTCGAGGTAGAGCGAGTGGAGGTCGGCGCGGGCGTCGAAGGCCGCGGCCTGCTCGCCGCGGCGGCGCTCGAAGACGTAGCCCACCGACAGCGCGTGCCCGGCGGGGAGCGCGAGGTCGGCGGCGAGCTCGGCGTCGGCGGTGGTGCCGGAGAAGACGCCGCGGTGGAAGGCCGGCTCGGGATCGGGATCGAGGGTGCGCGTCTCCTCGTCCGCGAAGCCGACGCGGAGGCGCTGCGTCCAGCGGGCGGTCACCGGCTTCTCCACCGCCACCGAGGCGACGAGGCCGCGCCGCTCCTGGGAGTAGTTCGGGTCGTCCACCAGGCCCTCGGGGAAGACGAAGTCGTCGAGGCCGGACGCGGCGTCGAACCAGCGCACGGTCGCCCGCGCGGTGCCGTCGCCGCCCCAGCCGCGTCCGAGGCTGGCGGCGGCGGTGACGTTCTCCCAGGGATCGCGCTCGCGGTTGCCGCGCGCCGCCGGAGCGTGCGAGAGGCCGTCGGTCTCCTGCGACGACGCCGCGACGCTCCAGTCCCAGCCGCCGGCGCCGCCCGCGAGCCGCCCGGCGAGCCGCCGCCACTCGCGCCCGCCGGCCTCGGCCGAGACGCCGCCCGCCGTCTCGCCGCCGCCGCGCCGGCTGACGATCGAGATCACCCCGCCGAGCGCCTCCGAGCCGTAGATCGCGCTCTGCGGCCCGCGCAGCACCTCGATCCGCTCGACGCCGTCGACCGTGAGGTCCGCCCAGTCGAAGGCCCCCGAGCCGGTGGAGTTGACCCGCACGCCGTCGACCAGCACCAGCGTGTGCGAGCTCGAGGCGCCGCGCAGGAAGACCGACGTCGTCCCCCCCGGCCCGCCGCTCCGCGACACCGCCACGCCGGGCACGGTGGCGAGCAGCTCGGCGACGGTGACGGCCCCCCGCCGCTCGATCACGGCGCG
>DATABP010000321.1:0-1715 GCA_036259515.1 Thermoanaerobaculia bacterium
GCGTGCTCGTCGGAGTCGGCGGCGCCATCGACTGGCTGCGCGCCCAGGAGCTGGCGACGGTCGTCGAGTGGCAGCCGGAGGACGCCGCCGGCGACCCGGAGATAGCCGGCGGCGAGGGCCAGGAGGAGGGCGAAGCCGCCGCCGACGAGCCCGCCGCGATCGACCTCACCCGCCGCCCGCTCGAGGTCCCCGGCGCCATCGTCGCCACCCGGCTCGCCCCCGGCCACCCGCTCGCCGCCGGCCTCGCCGCCCCGCCGCCGGTGCTCTACAGCGGCAGCCATCCGCTGCGCGCCACCGGCGAGCCGCGGGTCGACGTGCTGACCGTCGCCCCCGACGATCCGGTGCTCGCCGGCTTCGCCTGGCCGGAGACGCGGCCGCGGCTGGCCGGCGCGCTCCTGGTCGCCGCCGAGCCGGTCGGCCGCGGCCGGCTGGTGCTCTTCTCCCAGGACCCGGCCTTCCGCGGCTTCTGGCGCGGCACCTTCCCGCTGTTCCTGAACGCGGCCGTCTACGGCGGCTCGCTCCTCGCCGCCGACCCCGGCCCCTGAGCCGGGTGCCGCGGGGCGGCGTTGACTTCGGCAAACCCCTGGTATATCTAAGATGTCCGTTTTTCCACAGCCCGGGTGCCCCCGGGCCCAGAGGTCGGGCGTTTCGCGCCAGCTCGGGGAGCGCCCCTGCCGGAGGTGAAGGATGAGGAGTCGAGAGGAGTTCGGCCAGTACGTGCTGCTCAAGAGGCTTTCCGAGGACCCCCTCGGAGAGAGCTTCCGTGCCGGACGGTTGGGTCCCGAGGGTCTCGAACAGGTGGTGCTGCTGCGCGTGCTGAACGGCCGCCGGCTCGACGCCGCGAAGCTGTGGAAGCGCGTCGCCGAGCGCGGCAAGGCGGTGCAGAAGGGGCTCAAGAGCCCTCACGTCGGCCACGGCATCGACCTCGGCGAGGTGGGCGGCGTCCCCTACGTCGCCTACGACTACATCTCGGGCAAGAACCTCGAGAGCCTGCTGATCCAGGCGGCCAACGCCAACTCGCCGATCCCCGCCGACCACGCGCTCTTGATCGCCGAGCGGATGGGTCTGGCGCTGTCGGTGGCCGGCGACACCCGCGCCGGCGACGAGCGGATCGTCCACGGCGTCGCGGTGCCGCACCTCGTGATGGTGTCGAACGAGGGCGAGACGCGGGTGCTCGGCTTCGAGGTCGCCGCCGGGGTCGCCGAGCAGGCGGCCGAGCTGGGGCCGGAGATCAGCCGCTATCTGGCGCCGGAGGTGGTCGCCTCCGGCCGCGCCGAGCGCTCGGACGACGTCTTCACCCTGGGCGCCGTGCTCTTCGAGCTCCTCGCCTGCCAGCCGCTGCCGGCGGCGCCGCCGGAGGGCTACGGTCCGCTGATCGACGCCACCCGGGTGGCCTACGACGGCACGCCGCTGCCGCCGGCGATCGCCTCGCTGCTGCGCAAGAGCCTGGCGCCTCGCGGCCAGCGGCTCGCCGACGCCGGCGCCTGGCACAAGGCGCTGACCCAGGTGCTCGCCGACGGCGGCTACGGGGCGACGACCTTCAACCTCGCCTTCTTCATGCACAACCTCTTCCGCCAGGAGATCGAGGAGGAGAGCCGCGAGATCGAGCAGGAGAAGAAGAGCGTCGCCGGGGTGCCGGCGGCGACGGTGATCTCCGCCGCCGCGGCGGGCACCGCGGCGGGCGCCGCTGCCAAGGCCGCCCCCGGCGCCGTCCC
>DATABP010000322.1:0-2419 GCA_036259515.1 Thermoanaerobaculia bacterium
ATGACCGTGCCGATCGGCCACCCCATCGCCAACATCCAGCTGCACGTGCTCGATCCGGAATTGAACCCGGTCCCGATCGGCGTCGCCGGCGAACTCCATCTGGCGGGTGTCGGCCTCGCGAGGGGCTATCTCGGCCGCCCCGACCTGACGGCGGAGCGCTTCGTCCCCGATCCATTCGGTAGCCATCCCGGCGGCCGGCTGTACCGCACCGGCGACCTCGTCCGCTGGCTGCCCTCGGGCCACCTCGAGTTCCTCGGCCGCATCGACCACCAGGTGAAGGTCCGCGGCTTCCGGATCGAGCTGGGCGAGGTGGAGACGGCCCTCGAGGCGGCCCCCGAGGTGCGCGAGGTGGCGGTGCTGGCGCGCACCTACGGCGCCGGCGACCGGCGCCTGGTGGCCTGGGTGGTGCCGCGGGACGGGGCGGCCGGGGGCGAGGCCGCCGCCGAGCCGCTGGGCGAGGCGCTGCGCCGCCGCCTGCGGGCGCGGCTGCCGGAGTACATGGTGCCGGCCGCCTTCGTCGAGCTGCCGCGCCTGCCGCGCACCGCCAACGGCAAGGTGGACCTCGCCGCCCTGCCCGATCCGGAGGCGGTGCGCCCGGAGCTGGCGGCGGCCTTCGCCGAGCCCGCCGGAGAGCTGGAGCGCACCGTCGCCGCCGTCTGGCGCGAGGCCCTGGGCGTCGACCGGGTGGGGCGCGACGACAACTTCTTCGACCTCGGCGGCCACTCGCTGCTGCTGGTGCAGGTGGCCACCGAGCTGCGCCGCCGGCTGGAGCGCGAGCTGCCGCTGACGCTCTTCTTCCAGCACCCGACGGTGGCGAGCCTCGCCGCCCACCTCGGCGGCGCGGACGAGCCGTCGCTCGCCGCCGAGAGCGAGCGCGTCGCCAGCCAGGCCGCCGCCGGCCGCGAGCGCATGCGCCAGCGGGCGGCGCGCCGCCGCGCCGCCGCCGACCTCGAGCCGGAAGGAGCCAGCCGATGACGAGCCGCGACGACGCCGGGGCGCCGACCGGCCTCGAGATCGCCGTCGTCGGCATGGCCGGCCGCTTCCCCGGCGCCGCCGGCGTCGACGAGCTGTGGGCCAACGTCGCGGCGGGGGTGGAGTCGATCCGCCGCTTCTCGGACGACGAGCTCGACGCCGCCGGCGTGCCCGCCGAGCTGCGCGCCCAGCCCGGCTACGTCCCGGCCGGCGGCGTGCTCGACGGGATCGAGGAGATGGACGCCCGCTTCTTCGGCTACGGGCCGCGGGAGGCGGAGATCCTCGATCCCCAGCACCGCCTGTTCCTCGAGTGGTCGTGGCAGGCGCTGGAGGACGCGGGCATCGACCCGCGCCGCTTCGCGCGGCCGGTCGGGGTGTGGGGCGGCACCGACGTCAACACCTACCTGCTGTTCCACCTCCTGGGCAACCCGGAGCTGGCGCGGCTGGTCGGCGCCCAGCAGCTGCGGCACGCCAACCGGCCCGACACCCTCACCACCCGGGTCGCCTACGCGCTGGACCTCACCGGTCCGGCGGTGACCGTGCAGACCACCTGTTCGACCGGCCTGGTGGCGGTCCACCTCGCCTGCCAGAGCCTGCTCAACGGCGAGTGCGACCTGGCCCTGGCCGGCGGCGTCTCGGTGGACGTGGGGCAGCGCGGCGGGTATCTCGCGCGGGAGGGCGGCGTGCTGTCGCCCGACGGCCACGTGCGCGCCTTCGACGCCGAGGCCGCCGGCATGGTCAGCGGCAACGGCGGCGGCGTCGTGGCCCTGGCGCGCCTGGAGGACGCCCTCGACGAGGGGCACCGCGTGCTGGCGGTGATCAAGGGCTCCGCGATCAACAACGACGGGGCGCGCAAGGTGAGCTACTCGGCGCCCGGCCTCGAGGGGCAGGCGCGGGTGGTGCGGGCGGCCCAGGTGGTGGCGGGCGTCGAGCCGGACACCATCGGCTACGTCGAGGCCCACGGCACCGGCACCCGGCTCGGCGACCCGATCGAGGTGGCGGCGCTGACCCGCGCCTTCCGCGCCGGCACCGACCGGCGCGGCTTCTGCGCCCTGGGCTCGGTGAAGACGAACATCGGCCATCTCGACGCCGGCGCCGGCGTGGCCGGCCTGATCAAGGCGGTCCAGGCGCTGCGCCACCGGCGCATCCCGCCGAGCCTCCACTTCCGCCGCCAGAACCCGGAGATCGACCTCGCGGCGAGCCCCTTCTACGTCGCCGCCGAGGTCGCCGAGTGGCCGGCCGACGGCGGTCCCCGGCGGGCCGGCGTCAGCTCCCTCGGCATCGGCGGCACCAACGCCCACGTGGTGCTCGAGGAGGCCCCGGCGCCGCCGCCGCCGGCGCCCTCCCGGCCGCGCCAGCTCCTGGTGGTCTCGGCACGCTCCGCCGCCGCCCTGGGCGCCGCGCTGACCCGCCTCGGCGACCACCTGCGGGGGCCGGGGGCCGAGCC
>DATABP010000323.1:0-2805 GCA_036259515.1 Thermoanaerobaculia bacterium
GTCCGCGTCTACCTCGTCGCCCTCGAGGCCGGCGCCGCGGGCGAGGACGGCGAGCCCGCCGCCGACAGCTTCGGCTGCGGCGACCGGCTGCGCGCCGTCGAGGTGCCGGTGGCGACGGAGGGCCTCGACACCGCCGGGCGCATCGCGGCCGCGCTCGGCGCGCTGCTCGGCGGCGAGGCCACCCCGGCCGGCCTCTACGACGTCTTCGCCCGCTCCGGGCTCGCGGTCGAGACCGTCGAGGAGCTGCCGGGCGTCCCCGGCGTCTTCCGGGTCCAGCTCACCGGCGACCTCGTCCTCGGCGGCGTCTGCGACCACCCCCGCGTCCGCGCCCAGCTCGAGGCGACGGCCCGCCAGTTCCCCGGCGTCGAAGAGGTCGAGCTCGTCCTCGCCGGCCGCCCCCTCGACGCCCACCTCACCGGCCGCTGACGCCTTTCGTCCTTTTTTCGCTCTTTCGTCGCTCTCCCGCCCCCGGCCGGCCCGCAGCGGCGGCCCCTCTCCTCTACCGCGCCCGCTCCACCGCCCGCGCCCGAAACCACGCCGCCGTCCGCGCCAGCCCCTCCTCGAGCCCCAGCGCCTCCGGCAGCCCCAGCTCGCGCCGCCCGCGCGACGGGTCGACCGACGACCGCCGCTGCTCGCCCGCCTTCGCCGGCCCGTGCGTCGCCGCCGCCTCCATCCCCAGCGCCTCCGCCAGCCGCCGGTGGAGCTCGACCACCGAGGTCTCCCGCCCGGTGCCGACGTTGTAGACGCGGAAGCCGCAGCCGGCGGGGAGCTCGGCGGCGGCGAGGTTGGCGCGCACCACGTCCGAGACGTGGACGTAGTCGCGGGTCTGGAGGCCGTCGCCGTGGATCGTCGTCGGCTGGCCGGCGAGCAGGCGGTCGAGGAAGATCGCCACCACGCCGGCCTCGCCGTGCGGGCTCTGCCGCTCGCCGTAGACGTTGGCGTAGCGCAGGCAGACGGCGTCCATGCCGTGCTCCTGGACGTAGAAGCCGAGGTAGCGCTCGACGGCGAGCTTGGCGACGCCGTACGGCGAGAGCGGCCGCTCGGGGTGCCCCTCGGGCGCCGGGTGGACCTCCTGCTCGCCGTAGATGGCGCCGCCGGTCGAGGCGAACAGCACCCGCCGGGTGCCGGCGCGCCGCGCCGCCTCGAGCAGGTTCAGGGTGCCGACGACGTTGACGCTGGCGTCGAACACCGGGTCGGCCACCGAGCGGCGGACGTCCATCTGCGCCGCCTGGTGGACGAGGAGGTCGGGCGCGACGATCTCGACCAGCGCCGCCGCCTCCGGGGTGCGCACGTCGAGGACGTGGAGCTCGGCGCCGTCGGGCAGGTTCTCGCGGCGGCCGGACGAGAGGTCGTCGAGCACCACCACCCGCCGGCCGGCGGCGGCGAAGGCTTCGGCCAGGTGCGAGCCGATGAACCCGGCGCCGCCGGTGACGAGGACGGTCGACATGACGGCCGCGCAGTCTAGCAGCCGCCGCCCGCCCTGCCGGTGACCGCCGCCTACGGCACGCGGAAGGCGGCGGTGTCGCCGCGGCCGCAGATCGTCCCCGGCGCGTTGTGGTAGGTCCGGGTCGCGCCGGTCAGCGTGTCGCGCACGGTCAGCCGGTACTCGACGTCGGACAGCCCGCCGTAGAAGAACCAGAAGTGGCCGTTGACGCTGCGCCCGTCGATCACCTTGGCGACCAGCTCGACGTTGGCGGGATCGAAGAACCAGAAGACGCCGGTGGTGTCGCCGCCGACCGCCGGCGCGCCGGGCCGGCCGACGCCGCGGGCGCCGCCGCCGTGCTGGTTGATCCAGTCGACGCGCACCTCGAAGCGGCCGCCGGCGAGGCACAGCTTGCCCGGCGGGCAGGACGGCGCCTCGGCGGGGGTGGTCACGGTGACCGGGTTGCTGGCCGGCGAGCTGCCGGCGGCGTTCCGCGCCCGCACCTGGAACCAGTAGGCGGTGCCCGGCGAGAGGCCGCCGATCGACGCCGCGGTGGTGCCCGCCGGCACCGTGCCGATGGTCACCATCGCGCCGCCGGCGAGCGCCGCCTCGACGACGAACCCGGTCTCGTCGTTCGAGCGGTCGCGCCAGGTCAGCCGGGCGTCGCGCGGGCCGAGCGGCTGGCCGGCGAGGAGGTCGGGCGCGACCGGCGCGGTGGCCGCCGGAGGAGGCGGCGGCGCGGGCCCGGACGATCCCGTGCCGTACACCGCGGCGAGCGCCGCCCGGTCGTCGGCGCCGAGCGTCGCGCCGCGGCCGTTGCCGTAGGCGCTGGAGCGCATCAGCGCCCCCCCGGCGGTCGAGTGGCCGAGGCCCAGGGTGTGGCCGATCTCGTGCGCGAACACCTCGGCGCCGTCGAGGCCGCCGTGGCCGCCGAAGAAGCAGCCGGCGCCGTCCTGGGTGACGATCTTGCCGCCCACCGCCGGCCGCCACTGCCGCCCGCGGGCGGAGCGCGCCCCGCACTGGAACGACGGGCCGCCGATCGCCAGCACGCCGCCCCGCGAGCAGGCGAACGAGCCGTCGATCTCGCCGCGCGGATCGTCGAAGCGCACCTCGCCGTCGCCGCCGCCGCCGGTGCCGAGGTAGGAGAGGCGGACGTTGCTGCCGGGGTCGTCGTTCCAGGCGCGGAAGGCGAGGGCCAGCTCCGCGAAGCCGCCGCCGGGCATCCCCGGCTGCCCGGCCGCCTGCGCGCTCCAGCGCACCGTGTCGCCCTCGTCGAAGCGGAACCAGCGGATCGGCAGGGCGCCGCCGCCGCAGCGGCCGCCGTCGGTCATCAGCTCGTAGGCGCCGCTCACCCGGCGCAGGCCGGCGGCGGCCTCCGTCTC
>DATABP010000324.1:0-6094 GCA_036259515.1 Thermoanaerobaculia bacterium
CAAGCTCCTGGAAGGGCTCCGAGGCGCGTGGAAGGAGCGGCTCCGTCAGGCGGGCAGGCCGGGCGATCTGGCGGAGGCGCTCTGGGGGCTCGAATCCCTCGCTCCGGAACACGCCCGCAAGGTGGTCACCGAGGACCAGGAATTCTGGAAACGTCGCCTCCTGTCGGCGATCACCGAGCCGGCTACCGTCGTCGAGCTCCTCACGGCGATCGACAACGCACATTCTGGTACTGCCGCTTCCCTGATCCGATCCGTCGAGGACTCCGGCTACTGGAGGTCCTTCCTGCTCGAGTTGAAGTATGAACAGAACCCGCGTCTCCAAGGAGACTGCTACCGGCGCCTGGCGCGATTAGGCTACTTCCCCGAGCTGCCGCACCGCAGGAGCGTGTACGAAGGGAAGTGGAAGTCTGCGCTCTCGAGCGTGAGCAATCCGGCTGCGCTCTACTCGCTGCTCCAGACCTTCGCGAGCTGGGACCCGGCTTGGGGCCGGGAAGCGGCTGGGCGCATCGATCTCCGTCGCGTGACGGCGCGACTCGAGCACGGGGCGAGAGAGGATCTGGCCGCGGCCGGAGCCCTCATCGGAACGCTCGTAGCGTTGGAAAAGCATCCGGAGGCTGAGCAGTTGTTCGAAGCGTTCCGCCGACACATGCCCTCGGCCGTCGAGAGAATGGGGCTGACGGACGCGTTGAAGGTGATGCCGAGTCTCCGCGAGTGGAACGAGGATCTGGCTCGCGCGGTCGTCGTCGAATGCCTACGACAGGCGCAGAGCGTCCTGGGCTCACGATTCGTCGTGGACGCGAACGAGAAGGCCCTCGCCATCGGCTGGGCCGCCTTTCACGGCAAGAGCCTCGGGCGAGAGCTCGTGTGCGACGTGCAGCCGCCACTGATTCGGAGGCTCCAGGATGCCCGCCTCAGGCTCTGGGCAGTCGGCTGGATGGCGGAGCGGCCGTGGGTTCGGGAGGTGCTGGAGGCCGCGATCGACGAGATCGAGGAACCGCCCCGGAAGCCCTGGTCTGCGGCTGGGGTGCTGGCGGTCTGCGCGACGCACGGCCTCCTCGGTGAGCTGGCGCCGGAGGGCGACAACTGGCGGCACGCCGTGGACGCGGCTCCGATCCACCTCGTCCCTCTGTTGGAGGCCGCGGTCAGCTCGCCGGAGCTGAAGAGCCTGCTGCAAGATCAGCTGGGGCGGCTCCGGGTGGGCTTGGATTCGAGGGCGTTGCGGGCCCACCCCGGGCGACGGCAGGTCTCGCGGCTGCTGGCTCGCGTGCTCGGCGGGGATGCGGGCCTTCGACAGCTTGGCTGACGTCCGAGCAGTCGAGCTGTCTCCACGTGCCCATGCCCCTCCGCCTCGTCGCCACCTGCGCCCTCGGCCTCGAAGACCTCCTCGCGGCGGAGCTCGCCGCCCTCGGCGTCGCCGCGCCCGAGACCACCCGCGGCGCCGTCGCCTTCTCCGGCGACTGGACCTCCGTGCTGCGCGCCAACTGGCGGCTGCGGACCGCGAATCGCCTGCTCGTCGAGCTGGCGAGCTGGGAGGCGCCGGACGACGACGCGCTGGCCGCCGGCGCCGAGCGCATCGTCGCCGGCCGCCGGGAGTGGGACGGCCTGGCCGCCGCCGACCTCTTCCACCCGCGCCGGAGCTTCGCCGTCCACGCCACCTCGTCGGCCTCGGCGCTCCGCGACAGCCGCTGGATCGCGCTGCGGGTGAAGGACGGCCTGGTCGACGCCCAGCGGCGGCGGTTCGGCGAGCGCGCGTCGGTGGAGAGGCGCGACCCCGACCTCCGCCTCCGCGTCTGGCTGCACCGCGACCGCGCCACCCTGCTGCTCGACACCTCGGGCGAGTCGCTCGACCACCGCGGCTACCGGCTGGAGCGCACCGCGGCGCCGCTCCGCGAGCAGCTCGCCGCCGCCTGCGTGCTCGCCGCGGGCTGGGACGGCGCCGGGCCGGTGGTCGACCCGATGTGCGGCTCGGGGACGCTCCTCGCCGAGGCCGGCGCCGTCGCGCTCGGCCTCGCTCCCGGCCGCGGGCGCGCCGGCTGGGGGTTCGAGCGCCTCTTCGGCCGGGGGGCGCCGCCCGGGCTCGACCGCGCCGCCTGGGACGAGGTGCGCCGCGAGCCGATCCCGGCGCCCGGGCCCGACGTCGTCCTCCACGGCGTCGACCGCTCGCCGGACGCGATCGCCGCCGCCGCCGGCAACCTCGGCCGCGCCGGGCTCGGCGACCGCGCCCGTCTCGAGGTGGGCGACGCCTTCGCGTGGGAGCCGCCGCCGGGGCCGGGCCTGCTGCTGGTCAACCCGCCGCACGGCGGCCGGCTCGCCGCCGACGCCGAGCAGTGGCCGCGTCTGGGCGACCTCCTGAAGCGCCGGTACGCCGGCTGGACCGCGGTGGTGCTCGCCGGCGGGCCGGACCTGGGCAAGCACGTGGGCCTGCGGCCGAGGCGGCGGCTGCCGGTGCGCAACGGGCCTCTCGACGCCCGCATCCTCGTCTTCGATCTCTACTGATCGCCGCCACTTACGGTTGACAGCGCGGCGGCGGGAGGTGTAGGAAGTCGCCGGCTGATCCACCCTCGATCCAGGCACCCGGCCGCCGGCCGGAGGAGAGGCGCATGGCCCGCATCGTTCCCGACCTCCTCGAAGAGCGCGCCGCCGAGCACCCGGAGCGCCCGGCGCTCCGCGTCAAGCGCGGCGGCGAGTGGCAGACGACCACCTGGCGCGGCTACCGCGACGCGGCGCGCCGCTTTGGGCGGGCGCTGCTCCAGCTCGGCGTGGAGCCGGGGAAGGGGGTGGCGATCCTCTCCTACAACCGGCCGGAGTGGTTCGTCGCCGACCAGGGGGCGATCGCCGCCGGGGCGCTGCCGGTGGGCATCTACACCAACCTCACCGCCGAGCAGATCGCCTACGTGGCGCGGCACTCGGAGTCGCGGGTGGCGGTGGTCGAGAACCGCGAGCAGCTCGACAAGTTCCTGGCCGTGCGCGGCGAGCTTCCCGAGCTCGCCACCCTGGTGCTCCTCGACGGCGCGTCGGACGCCCCCGGGGTGATCGGCTGGGAGGAGCTGATGGCGCTCGGCGACGGGGTGCCCGAGGCCGACCTCGACGAGCGGCTCGCCGCCCAGAGGCCGGACGACACCTGCACCCTGATCTACACCTCGGGCACCACCGGCGCGCCCAAGGGGGTGATGCTCACCCACCAGAACTTCGTGTGGACGGCGGCGGCGGTGTGCGGCGAGTTCACCCTCGGCGCCGACGACGTGGTGATCAGCTACCTGCCGCTCGCCCACAGCGCCGAGCAGATGGTGTCGCTCTACATCCCGCTCACCCGCGGCCTGTGCACCGCCTTCGCCGAGAGCCTGGAGAAGATCGGCGAGAACCTGCGCGAGGTGCGGCCGCAGCTCTTCTTCGCCGTGCCGCGGGTGTGGGAGAAGATCCAGGCGGCGATCGTCGAGGCCGGGGCCAAGAACCCGCCGCTCAAGAAGAAGATCGCCGCCTGGGCGCGGAAGGTGGGGCTCGAGTCCGGCTACGCCGACCAGCGCGGCGAGAAGCGCCCGTGGACGTACCCGATCGCCGACAAGCTGGTCTTCTCGAAGGTGCGCGAGCGGCTGGGCCTCGACCGCGCGCTGATCTGCGCCACCGGCGCCGCGCCGATCTCGCTCGACACCGCCGAGTTCTTCCTCTCGCTCGGCATCCCGATCATGGAGTGCTACGGGCTGACCGAGACCTCCGCCCCGGCGACCGTCTCGGTACCGGGCCGCTACCGCACGGGCGCCGCCGGCTACGTGCTGCCGGGGAGCGAGATCCGCGCCGCCCCTGACGGCGAGCTCTTCATCCGCGGCCCGCACGTCTTCAAGGGCTACTCCAAGGAGCCCGCGGCGACCCGCGAGGTGCTCTCCGACGACGGCTGGTTCGCCACCGGCGACGTCGGCGTGGTCGACGAGCAGGGCTTCGTGCGCATCACCGACCGCAAGAAGGAGATCCTCGTCACCTCGGGCGGCAAGAACGTGGCGCCGCAGGCGATCGAGGCGAAGCTCAAGGCGATCTCCGGGGTCGAGCAGGCGGTGGTGATCGGCGACCGCCGCAACTACCTCACCGCGCTCCTCACCGTCGAGCCGGGGCAGGCCGCCGCGGCGCTGGCGGCGGCGGGCGAGGAGGCGCCCTCCGACCCCGCCGCGCTCGCCGCCCACCCGGCGCTGCGCCGGCACCTCGAGGCCGAGGTCGAGCGCGTCAACGCCACCCTCGCCCGCTACGAGCAGATCAAGCGCTTCGCCGTCCTCCCCGGCCCCTTCTCGGTGGAGGGCGGCGAGCTGACCCCGACGCTCAAGCTCAAGCGGCGGGTGATCCACGACAAGCACGCCGGAGAGATCGAAGCTCTCTACGCCTGAGCCGCCGGTCGTCCTCCGCCTCCCGGGACCGGCCTGCCGGGGCGCAACCGGCGCCGCGACCGCGCGTACCTCTCCTCAGAACGTCAGCGCCGGAAGACCGGGCGCGCGAGGGCGTCGAGGAGTCGCGGTGAGAGGTGGCGTCGTCCTGTTCCTCGCCTCCTGCGGGAACCTCCCGCAGCGTCCCCCCCTCGCGCATCGCCTCCCCTCGCGCAGCGCCCGGAGGGACGGCCGATCGAACCCTTCCCGAGGACCGCGAAATCGCTGTGATGTCGACCCTGGAGAGGGTGTGCTCCCACGGCCGACGCGCCCAGCGGTCTCTGCCGCGAGACCTCCCACGGCAGAGCGGCGGTCGGCTCCAACGCCAAGGAAAGGAACCCGATCGATGAAACGCTCCACCGTCCGGTCCGTGCTCCTCGTGTCGGTCTGCGTCCTCGCTCTCGCCGCCGCGCCGCCGGCCGCGGCCCAGGGCTGTACCCTGGGACTGCCGGTCGCGATCGAGAACGCCATCGACGACCTCCTGCTCGGGGCCTGCGACCGCCACGACGACTGCTGGCGCACCCGCAACCCCTGCGGCGGCCCGTACCTCGGCACCGACTGGAAGGCCGCCTGCGACCTGGACTTCCTCGCCGACCTGACCGCCGTCTGCGCGGCCGCCACCACGATCTTCTCCTTCCCCAACCCCAGCTTCGCCAGCGCCGCCGACTTCCTGGAGGACTGCGAGGCGGGGGCCGCCGCGGCGTACGCGGGCGTCTCCGTCTCCTTCCACCTGTGGAACGGCACCCAGTGCCTGAACGGCTGCAACCTCGACGCGTGCAACGCCATCGGGGCCCAGCTCCCGTGGCACTGCTGTCTCGAGCTCCCGGTCTGCGAGTGCTGGTCGGACCAGGACTGCAGCCATCTCGGCGACCCCGGCTGGGGGACGTGGCAGTGCATCGGGTGCGAGTGCATGCTGACCAACAGCCCGCT
Source organism: Thermoanaerobaculia bacterium (assembly GCA_036259515.1). Lineage (GTDB taxonomy): Bacteria > Acidobacteriota > Thermoanaerobaculia > Multivoradales > JBCCEF01 > DATABP01. The sequence goes on from DATABP010000324.1 coordinate 5,337, forward strand.
CGCGCTCCACCTGCCGGACTACTCCTCGACCGCGCACGAGGCCCGGAGCTGGTGGAGGGAAGGCTTCTGCGGATCGGAGGGGCCGACCCTCTGTCTCGATTGGCGCGGCGACGGCGACGTCACCTGCACCGCGTGGACCTCTCCCGGAAGCGACGTGGCGTTCGTCGTGCGGCTGAGCGCGGGCGACCTCTCGCGCCTGGCCGCCGGCCTCGCCGTGCGCGCCCAGCCCTGGCGGCACTTCTTCGGCAACGTCAGCAAGGGGCCGGCGGGGGACTTCCCCTTCGCCAACGGCTTCGAGGCCCTGGCCGCGCACTGCGGCCAAGGCGCCGAGGACGGCTCCGAGATCGACCTCGCCGCCTGCGGCTCGTCCCTCTTCGCCTGGGCCGACCGCAGCGCCGACGGCGAGCTCGACCCCGGCGAGCTCGTCGCGCTCCCGGATCTCGGCGTCGAGGCCCTGGGCGACCTCCGGAGGTCCGGCAAGCAGGACCGCTGCGGGAACACCTTCCCGGCGGAGTCGCACGCCCTCTGCGCCGGCCGTCCCGGCCCCTGCGGGACGTGGCTCGACGTGTTCTTCGCGTCGCGTCCTCCGGCGGTGCCGTGACGCGGACCGGGCGCCCGCCGGTCGGCCCGGGACGGGCTCCTAGTCCCGCGGCAGCAGGTGCTTCTGCACCTTGCCGAGGGCGTTCCGGGGCAGCGCCTCGAGGAAGCGGATCGAGCGCGGGAGCTTGAAGGCGGCGAGGCGCTCGGCGGCCCAGGCG
>DATABP010000325.1:0-1763 GCA_036259515.1 Thermoanaerobaculia bacterium
ATCCGGGGCCTCTCGGAGATCCTGGTCGAGGAGCACGGCGGCGAGGTGCCGCGCTCCTTCGAGGAGCTCGAGGCGCTGCCGGGGGTGGGGCACAAGACCGCCTCGGTGGTGAGGGTGCAGGCGTTCGGCCTCCCCGCCTTCGCGGTCGACACGCACATCCACCGGCTGGCCGCCCGCTGGGGGCTCTCGTCGGGAAAGAGCGTCGAGCAGACGGAGCGCGACCTGAAGAAGCTCTTCCCGGAGGAGAGCTGGGCGAAGCTCCATCTCCAGATGATCTATTTCGGCCGCACCCACTGCCCGGCGCGCTTCCACGACATGGAGCGGTGCCCGATCTGCTCGTGGGCGGCGTCGAAGAAACGGAAGGCGGCCGAGGCGGGGGCGGGGCGGCGGCGCACGTAGGCGGGGGCCGAGCGCACCGCCGGTTCCCTCGCCCGAGGCGCGTGCTCGCACCGGTGTGGGGCGGTCGGGGCGGGCGCCTCGCAGGCGGGCGGCGGGTCGCGCCCTTCGCTCATACCCAGACGCTGCGGGCGCGACCGGTCGCCCGCTGTCTGCCGGCGCCCTGCCCCGCCCTGCCCGAAAGGGACCCGGCCCGCGGTGGCGACCGCGCCAGGTGGGCGACGGGATCGTGCCGAGGCCGCGGCGGCGTGGAGATGGAGCCGGAACACTGGGGCGGTGGTGGGAGCGAACCGCTTCGACGGGAGTGGGTGGCGAGGCGAGATGCGGCGCGGGCACACGGGAGTGGAGCCGTGGCAAGGCGTCTTGGCACGAGCCGGGGAGGCAGCGAGCTGAATGGCGCACCCGGTGATCTGTTCGGCGCGCCGACCGACCGACGGACCACCGCACCTGGCGGCATCGGCGTTGCGAGCGAACGCGGCCGTGGCTCGGTCGAGGAGAGCGCTCGTTCGACAGGTGGCGATCCTCGCCGCGATCGCCGCGGCCGGGGCGGCCTGTGGGGGAATCGATGCGAGCGGCGCGGTCGAGGTCTCCGACGAGGAAGGCCGCGAGTCGGAGCAGACGGCTGTCGCGCCGGCAGACGACCTGGCCGCGGCCCGGCCCGTCGTCGGCGCCCGGGTGGCGCGGGCGCTGTATCCGCCGGCTCCGGGGAGTGGCGGCGGGGCGGTCACCGCGACGGACGATCCGCTCGGCTTCCGCCGCGGCGCCGACGCGCTCGACCGGCTGGGGTTCCGCGGCTTCTTCGCGCACCACTTCCATCCCGTCGCCGGCGAGCGGACGCTCGTCGAGCTGTTCGCTCACCCGGCCTTCCGCGAGGTGCTGGCGCGGCCGGAGATCGAGCTCTTCGTCTTCACCGTCCGCTCGCTGGGGCCGCCGGTCGGGCTCGGCGCGCTGGACGGCGACCCGGCGACCCTCGAGCCGCGCCTCGCCGAGGAGGGGCGGCAGATCCACGCCCTGGCGCTCCGGCTGCTCGACGATCCGGCGCTCGCCGGAAAGACCGTGGTGCTCAAGTTCTGGGAGTCGGACTGGCTGCTGGTCCGGCCGTCGCGGGTGGAGGGCCACGCCGAGGCGGCGCGGGCGCTCGCCTTCGTCGAGTGGATGCGGGCGCGGCAGGAGGCGGTGGCGCGGGCGCGGGCGGAGCGGCCGGTGTCGCCGGTGCGGGTGCTCCACGCGGTCGAGGTGAACCGGGTGCACGACGGGCTGCCGCGGGCGGACGGCGCGCCGGGTCTGCTGCGCGCCGTCCACCTGCTGCCGCGGATCGCGCCGGACGCGGTCGCCTACTCCGCCTGGGACTCGCTGAACCCGCCGCG
>DATABP010000326.1:0-1709 GCA_036259515.1 Thermoanaerobaculia bacterium
GGCGCCGGCCTGGTGGAGCACGGCGAGCGGCGGGCGGCCGGCGGCGCCCTCCGCGGCGAGCCGGCCGAGCGCCGCGGGCAGCAGCCGGTTGAGCTGCTCGGCGCCCTGGCTGCCGCCGGTGACCAGGAGGTGGACGGCGCCCCCGATCGGCGCCGGCGGCAGCGCCGCCAGCTCGCCGCGCACCGGCACGCCGGTGACCGTCGAGGGGCACGCGAAGCCGTCCGCCGCCTCGGGGAAGGCGAGCGCCGCCTCGGCCGCCCAGCGCGACAGCCAGCGGTTCGCCACCCCCGGCGTGGCGTTCGGTTCGACGAGGACGGCCGGCACGCCGGCCAGCGCCGCCCCGAGCACCGCCGGCGCCGAGACGTAGCCGCCGGTGCCGACGACCACCGCCACCCCCAGCCGGCGCACCAGCCCGCGCGCGGCGAGGGTCGATCCGGCGAGGGTCCAGAGCGCGCGCGCCCGGTCGACGACGCCGCGCCCGACCAGCGGCCGCGCCGGCAGCGGGTGGAACGGCAGCCCGCGCTCGCCGACCAGCCGCGCCTCCATGCCCGCCGCGGCGCCCCCGAAGTCGACCCGCCAGCCGCGCGCGGCGAGCTCCGCCCCCACCGCCAGCGCCGGGAAGACGTGGCCCCCCGAGCCGCCGCCGGCGAGCAGCACGCGCCGCGTCGCCGCCGCCTGCGGCGCGGCGCTCACGAGGCGTGCTCCGAGAGGTTGAGCAGCACCCCGCACGCCGCCATCGAGACCACCAGCGACGAGCCGCCGTAGGAGAGGAACGGCAGCGGAATGCCCTTGGTCGGCAGGAGCGACACCGCCACCGAGACGTTGATCAGCGCCTGGAGCACCAGGATGCCGGTCAGCCCCAGCCCGAGGTGGCGGCCGAAGGCGTCGGGCGCCCGCACCGCCGCCGCCACCCCGCGCCACAGCAGCACCGCGAAGAGCGCCAGCACCGCCAGCGCGCCGATCATCCCCAGCTCCTCGGCGACGATGGCGTAGATGAAGTCCGAGTGCGGGTAGGGCAGGAAGAAGAGCTTCTGCCCGCTGTTGCCGAGCCCGACCCCGAACACCCCGCCGCTCCCCACCGCGATCAACGACTGGAGCACCTGGTAGCCGGCGCCCAGCGGGTCGGCCTCGGGATCGAGGAAGGCGAGGAGGCGCTGCCGGCGGTAGGGCGCCGAGAGCAGCACCAGCGCGCCGAGCGGCACCAGGAAGCCGGCGCCCACCAGCACCGAGCGCCACGACAGCCCGGCGAGGAAGAGCATCAGCGCCACCGCCGCGACGAGGAGCGCCGCCGTCCCCATGTCCGGCCCGAGCACCACCAGCCCGGCGACCAGCGCCGTCGCCAGCCCCACCGGAAGCAGGAGCTCCGGCCGGTTCACCCGCTCCTCCTTCTTCTCGAGCTGGTAGGCGACGAAGGGGACGAGCGCCAGCTTGGCGAGCTCCGACGGCTGCACCGAGAGCGGCCCGAGCACGAACCACCGCCGGGTGCCGTTGAGCGTCGGCCCGACGAGGAGCACCGCGGCGAGGAGCGCCACCACCGCGGCGAGCCCGCCGTAGACGAGGAGCGGCCGCTTCCAGGTGCGGTAGTCGACGTGCATCGCGGCGAGCATGGCGACGACGCCGACCGCCGCCGCCAAGCCCTGCTTGACGAGGAACGGGTTGGCGGCCCCCGAGGCGCCGCCGGTGGCGCCGCCGGTGGCGCGCGGCGCCAC
>DATABP010000327.1:0-4100 GCA_036259515.1 Thermoanaerobaculia bacterium
ATTCTAAGTCGCGGGCACGGCGACGGTTCGGCGGAGCGTCCCCTCCTACGGCGCCGCGCCCGCCGCCGTCACTGCAGCCGACCCAGTAGACTCCCCGCCCCATGCTCTCCCGCGACCTCCTGAGGAACGAGCCCGACCGCGTCCGCGCCGCGCTGGCCGCCCGCCGCGAGGACGCCGCCGGCTACGAGCGGTGGATCGCGCTCGACGAGGAGCGCCGCCGCCTGCTCGTCGAGGTCGAGGACCTGAAGCGCCGGCGGAACGAGGCGAGCCGGGCGATCGGCGAGGTCAAGAAGGGGGGCGGCGACGCGGGCGACGAGATCGCCGCCGTCGGCCGGCTGAAGGGCGAGATCGAGGGGCTGGAGGCGCGGCTCGCCGGCGTCGACGCCGACGCCGCCGACCTCGAGCGCCGCCTCCCCAACCTGCCGCACGAGAGCCTGCCGCAAGGCGGCGAGGAGGCGAACCGCGTCGAGCGCGTGGTCGGCACGCCGCGCGACTTCGCCGCCGAGGGCTTCGCCCCGCGCGCCCACTGGGAGCTCGGCCCGGCGCTCGGCATCCTCGACTTCGAGCGCGCCGCCAAGGTCACGGGCGCCCGCTTCACCGTCCTCGCCGGCGCCGGGGCGCTCCTCGAACGGGCGCTCATCTCCTTCATGCTCGACCTCCACACCCGGCGCCACGGCTACGCGGAGGTGCTGCCGCCCTTCATCGTCAACGCCGAGTCGATGTTCGGCACCGGACAGCTCCCCAAGTTCGCCGCCGACGCCTTCAAGCTGGAGGGCCACGACTGGTACCTGGTGCCCACCGCCGAGGTGCCGGTCACCAACCTCCACCGCGACGAGCTGCTCGACGAAGCGGCGCTCCCCCGCCGCTACTGCGCCTACACGCCCTGCTTCCGCAGCGAGGCCGGCTCCTACGGCAAGGACGTCCGCGGGCTGATCCGCCAGCACCAGTTCCAGAAGGTCGAGATGGTCTGCTTCTCCCACCCGGAGCGGAGCTGGCAGGAGCTCGAGGCGCTGACCGGCCACGCCGAGGCGGTGCTCCAGGCGCTCGGTCTGCCCTACCGGGTGGTGACGCTCGCGAGCGGCGACGTCGGCTTCTCCGCCGCCAAGACCTACGACCTCGAGGTGTGGCTCCCCGGCCAGGACGCCTACCGCGAGATCTCCTCCTGCTCCAACTTCACCGACTTCCAGGCCCGCCGCGCCAACCTCCGCTTCCGCCCCGCCGACGGCGGCAAGCCCCGCCACCTCCACACCCTGAACGGCTCCGGCCTCGCGGTCGGCCGCACGCTGGTGGCGATCCTCGAGAGCTACCAGCAGGCCGACGGCTCGGTGACAGTGCCCGAGGCGCTGCGGCCGTTCGCGGGCGGCCTGGAGCGGATCGCGCCTCCGGCCGGCTGATCGCGCCGGCCGGGCCCGCCCAGCCGCTGGGATACCATCGGCCGATGAGCGACGAGCCCGCCCCCCCCGCCAAGCCCACCGCCGCCGTCGACGAGACCACCGCGCACGACATCGAGCGCAAGCTGGAGCTGGTCGGCGCGGTGGCGCTCCTCAGCGTGTCGGCGGTGATGCGGGCGCTCCAGGCGCGGTCGCCCGGCGAGCTGCCGGACGAGCAGCGCGAGGCGCTGGTCAAGGTGCGCGACGACCTGCGGCTGGCGCTGGCGCGGGTGGACGCTCAGCTCGAGACGGGCGAGCCGACCCGCCTCGACCTCTCCGGCCTGCGCGAGAAGCTCGCCCGCACCCTGCGCACGCTCGAGGCGTGGCCGCTCGCCGAGGAGACGCCGCCCTCCTGACCGCGGAGCGGCGTCCCCCGGCGGATCGGCTCAGAACGCGAAGCGCACCCCCGCCGTCCCCCCGAACGAGCTGACGTCCTCGAGGCCGACGACGCTCTCGACGAGCACGAAGAGCTGCGTGCCGCCGCGGAGCACCGCCTGGAGGCCGGCGCCGACGTCGAAGTAGTCGCGGTCCGGCTGGTTGGTGAACACCGTCAGGTTGACCGCCGCCGGGTCGGTCGGGCCGCCGGGGACCAGCGGCAGGAGCTCGGCGATGTTCGAGGGCGTGGCGGCGAAGCGGGTGACGATCGCCCGCGCGTCGTCCTCGAACTCGTGGTTCCAGTGCGCCCGGAGCTGCGGGATGAGCACCCCCCAGCCGGTGCCGACGTTCCACGCCAGGGTGGCGCCGAGGGTGGAGATCAGCGACTCGATCGACTGCTCGTCGACGGTGAGCTCCATGCCGTGGCCGAACGGCTGGCCGGTGACCGGGTCGATGGCGCTCCCCGGTCCGGTGACGAACTGCTCCGTGTAGCCGTCGATCTGGGCGTCGGTGTAGGTCACCCGCAGCGCGGGCTGGAACGAGAAGCCGCCCGACGGACGGTCGTAGCCGATCCCCACCGAGGCGACCAGCTCGTCGCCCTCGGTCTCGGCCACCGCGAGCTGGCTCACCGGGTGGCCGGCGATGTCGTAGCGCACCGGGGTGCGCGACTCGAAGTCGTCGCGGGTGAAGGACACCGTGCCGTCGAGGAGCCAGGCGTCGCCCCAGCCGGTGCCGGCGTAGAGGGAGAGGCTGGTGCCGTCGACGTCGAGCTCGCCCTCGCCGGCGGCGGGGGTGAGGTCGGAGGCGTGGAGGTCGGACTGCGCCGACCGGAAGCCGCCGGCGAGCCCGAAGAAGCCGCCGCCCACCCGCCGGTCGAGGCCGAGCGTCACGTCGTGGCCGTCGAAGTCGTAGCCCGGCTCGAGCGTCGTCGCGTCGTGGTCGCCGGTGGTGTAGTGGCCGGTGACGAAGAGCCCCCAGCGCTCTCCGAACGGATCGCCGCCGCCGTCCCCGCCCTCCTGGGCGTCGTACGACAGGTACGGCCCGACGTCGTCGCCGGCGGCGGCGAGCAGCACGCCGGTGCTGGTCGGGCCGGGGGCGTCGAGGGTCAGCCCGGCGACCGACAGACCGCGGGCGCCCCGATGGAGCGCCAGCACCCGCGACTGGACGTTCTGGAGCTGCCCGGCGGCCGACTCGGTGAGCGCCGAGCCGATCGCCGCCAGCTCCTCGCGGGCGACGGCGACCAGCGAGTCGGGGTCGCGCCCCCCGCTGCCGACGATCTCCGAGCAGCGGCGGAAGAGGTCCCGCTGCTCGCCGGTGAGCACCAGCGGCGGCTCCTCGCGCGGCCCGCTCGGCTGCTGGCCGAAGGCGAGCGCGAGGCACAGGTTGCGGATGGCGTCGAAGGTGCCGGGCGGCGCCTGCTGCGCCTCGGCCCCGCCGGCGATCCCGAGGCCGGCGGCGGCCAGCAGAGTGAACGCAATGGTCCGGTGTCTCAACATCGCTCCCTCCCTTGTCCCTTGTCGAAGAAAGCCGGCTTCAGCTCCGCGGCGGGCGCGGAACGAAGAAGAAGTCCGAGCCGCCGTCGGAGCGTGCCCAGCGGATGGGGGCGAACTCGGGGATCGCCGTCCTGCCCTCCAGCCGCTCGCAGATCTCGCGGTAGAGGCCCGAGGCCTCGAGCACCTGCTGGTTGCCCTCGAGCACCGCCAGGAAGGCGTCCACGAAGGCCGACGGCCGCGGCCCCTCCGCCGCCGCCGGCGCCGCGGCGAGCACCAGGCGGGCGCGGCGGTCGAGCATCGAGCGCACCAGCTCGGCGCGCTTCTCGGCGCTCATCCCCACCGGCAGCTTGGGGATCGACGAGCGGGTCAGCACGCCCGAGAAGCCGGCGTCGGCGACCACCAGCACGTGCTTGGCGGGGATGAGGTCGAGGTGGTCGGAGAGCACCCGGGTGGAGATCCAGTTGACCCGGCTGTCCGGCTGGGCGTCGACCGGCTGCCACCAGCTCCGCTGGCCGTCGGCGTCGACCTCGGAGTGGCCGACGTAGAAGATCAGGAGGTTGTGCTTCTCGGTGAGGTCCTCGCGCAGCTCGTTCAGCGCCGAGAGGATCTGGTAGCGGGTGGCGTTCTCGAGCAGGCGGGCGTCGAAGCCGTACTTGCCGCGCATCACCGCCGCCAGCCGCCGCGCCTCCTCGACCGCGCCGGGCACCTCGTCCATCGCCGGGTACTCGGAGTTGGCGATCACCAGCGCCGCGTAGGGACCGTAGTCGAGACGCGGGGCGCGCGCCGGGCGGGCGGCCGGCCG
>DATABP010000328.1:0-6149 GCA_036259515.1 Thermoanaerobaculia bacterium
ATCCCGCGTGCCGCGCCGAGCTGGTGGTCGACGCCTACACGCTCGAGCCGCTCCACGAGCGGAACGCCGGGCGGCTGCTGCCGACGGCGTCGATGATCAAGATGCTGACCGGCCTGGTCGCCGCCGACGCGGTGGCGAAGGGCGAGGTCGACTGGGACACGCCGTACACGGTCAGCCACGAGGCGGCGCTGGTCGGCGGCTCCCAGGTCTACCTCGAGGAGGGGGAGACCTTCACGCTGGAGGAGCTCCTGCGGGCGACGATGATCGAGTCCGCCAACGACGCCGCCTTCGCGGTCGCCGAGCTGGTCGCCGGCTCCGAGGAGGCATTCGTGGGCCGGATGCGCGCCAAGGCGCGCGACCTGGGGCTCGAGGGGTTCCGCATCTACTCGCCGAACGGGCTGCCGAACGAGGAGACCGCGAGCCGCGACGACCGGCTGACCGCCCGCCAGCTCGCCACCATCGGCCAGGCGGTCCTCGCCGAGCCGCAGCTCGCCGAGTACGCGCAGACCCCGCTCTCCTGGTTCCGCGACCACACCTTCCAGCTCTTCAGCTTCAATTACCTCCTCCGCCGCTACGAGCCGGCGATGGGGATCAAGACCGGCTACCACCGGCGCGCCGACTTCAACGTCACCGCCGCCGCCGAGCAGGACGGGGCGCGGCTGATCGCGGTGCTGATGGGCTGCGAGCGCAAGGGGCAGCTCTTCGGCCGCGCCGAGGAGCTGTTCGAGGCGAGCTTCGACCGCTATCGGCCGGTGACGGTGGTCTCCCGCGGCGAGCGGCTCGAAGCCGCCGTGTCCGTCGACGGGGCCGCCGCGGCGGTGCCGGTGGTCGCGGCGCGCGCCGTCCACCTCGCGCTGCCGCGCGGCGTCACGGTGCCGATCGACCTCCTGGTGGTGCCCGACGGCGCCCAGGCGCCGGTGGCGGCGGGCGAGCCGGTGGGCCGCATCGTGGTGCGCCAGGGCGAGCGGGTGATCGGCGAGACGCCGGCGCTGGCCGCCGAGGCGGTGGCCGAGGTGCCCTGGTGGCAGCGGATGTGGAACCGCTTCGCGGCGGCGATCGCGCTCGCCTGATCCACCGGCTCCGCGCGGTTGGCATTTCTCCTCGCCTCCCTTATCATCCTCGCGACTGCTGACGACGAGCGGCGGCTGGGACGGGGCCCTCCGGGGGGGCCGGGCCGTGCCGCGAGGAGACTGCCATGCGACCGAGCGTTGCGATTCTTTTCTTTTCGATCACGATCACGATCGCCGCCGGCCGCGCCGCGCCGGCCGCCGCCGCGGAGGCCGCACCGCCCGGCCGCGCCGACTACGAGGCGCTCCTCGAGTGGCGCTTCGCCGCCCGCGGCCTGCCGGTGCCGGAGGGCGGCCTCGCCTTCGAGCACGACGCCGCCCGCTGGCGCCTCGACTCCGGCGAGCTCTTCCCGATGGCGCCGATCGCCGGCGGCCGGGTGACCGGGCTCCTCTTCGAGGGCCGCGGCTCGATGCGCATGGAGGTGCCGCACGACGTCGAGCGCCGGCACCTCGCCCGCGTCTCCGGCCGCCCGGAGGGCGACGCCTTCTCCGTCACCTTCACCCGTCTCCTCCTGCGCACCACGGAGCCGATCGCCGGGGGGCTGACCGCCGCCGCCGGGGGCGCCGGGGAGCCCGCCGCCTACGCCGCCTCCGACGCCGCCGCCCGCGCCCACCGCCGCTGGCTCACCGAGCAGTTCGCCGACGTCGACGCGCGGGTGATCGCCGGCCTGCGCGTCCCCGGCGACCGCTTCCTGCGGGTGGAGATGGACACCGCCGACTTCGGCCGCCTGGTGTGGGAGCACGACGGGCTGCGCCGCGAGGAGGTCGAGCTGTCGCGCCTCGACCAGAACGGCTACACCGAGGTGTGGGTGAGCCACGACCGGGCGGAGGACCGCCGCGCCGACGGCTCGCCGGACGGCGAGCGCCACGGCGTGATCGCCGTCGAGCACCTCGACGCCGAGGTCGACCTGACCGGCCGCGCCCGCTCGCTCCGCGCCGGCGCCAGCCGCACGCTGATGCGCGACGCGGCGATCCGCGCCGAGCTGACGTTCGTCCCGCAGGTCGACGGCCTCGCCGCGGTGCCGCTCCGGCTCTCGGCGCTCGCCGAGGTGCTGGCGGTCACCGACGAGAGCGGCCGCGAGCTGCCCTTCCTGCGCGACCACCTCGGCGGCCGGAGCGCCGACCTGGACCGGGAGGTCTTCGATCCGTCGCTCGTCGTGCTCCTCGCCGAGCCGCTCGCCGCCGGCCGGCCGGCGAAGCTGACCGTCGAGTACGAGGTGCTGCTCGCCAACTACGGCCTCGGGCGCTCCTGGTACCCCGACCTCCCCGACAACTTCAACGACCCGCACACCGCGCGGCTGACGATCCACACCGACGACCGCTACGACGTGCGGTCGATGGGCCGGCGGGTGGAGGAGCGCACCGCGGACGGCATCCACACCAGCGTGTGGGCGGTCGAGCGGCCGACCAAGATGGTCAGCTTCACCTACGGCAACCGCTACCGCGAGAAGTCGTTCCAGCTCGACGGCGTGCCCGAGGTGGTGTCGTTCGGGCCGCGGGTGTCGGGCTCGATGACCGGCGACATGATCCACAACGTGGGCGCCGACGTGGTCAACAGCCTGCAGTTCTTCGAGTGGCTGTTCGACGACGAGCTGCCGGTCGACCGGCTCCAGGTCACCGGCATCGCCGCCGGCCACGGCCAGGCCTTCGAGGGCTTCCTCCACGTCGCCGACTACACCTACACCGCCGAGCACGCCGGCGCCTCGGAGCTCTTCCGCGCCCACGAGACGGCGCACCAGTGGTGGGGGCACCGGGTGGGCTGGAAGAGCTACCGCGACCAGTGGCTGTCGGAGTCGCTCGCCGAGTACTCGGCGATGATGTACGTCGCCGCGGTGATGAAGAACGGCGACGATCACTTCGAGGAGATCCTCGACGCCTACCGCAACCTGATCGACGGCTCGATGCGCGGGCTGTTCAGCCGCTACCGCCGGCCGTGGCTGGAGGAGTTCGACGCCTCGCGGCGCGAGCGGCTGGGCCCGATCTGTCTCGGCGGGCGCGCCGGCAGCGCCGAGATGCCGCAGGGCTACGTGGTGCAGGTCTACCACCGCGGCCCGCTGGTGCTCCACATGTTCCGCGAGGCGCTGGGCGGGCTGGGCTCGGGCGACGACCTCTTCGTCGCCGTGCTGCGCCGCTTCGTCGACGACTTCGCGGGCAAGAACGCCTCGACCGAGGACTTCGTGGCCACCGTCAACCGGGTGGTGGGCGGCGACTGGACCTTCTTCTTCGACCAGTGGCTGTGCGACAACCCGGAACCCACCTACACCTGGAGCTCCGAGATCGCGGAGGCGGCGGACGGCACCTGGCAGGTGACGTTGGAGGTCGCCCAGGAGGGGGTGCCGGCGGGCTTCGTCATGCCGCTCCCGGTGGAGCTCTCCTTCGGCCGCGACCGCGGCGGCCGCTACACCGCGCTGATGGACGCGCCGCGGAAGACCTTCACCTTCGCCGTCCCCGAGAAGCCGACCGCGATCGACTTCGCGCCGCGTCACTCGGTGCTGGCGAAGGTGGAGCGGCGGCGGTAGGGGCGCGGGGAGGGCGGCGGGCACGGCGGCGGGCCGGCGGGGCGGCGGTAGACTGCGGCTCCCGTTCCTCGACCCGCCGTCCGGAGAGCTCCGATGCGCCCGATCCGCCGCCTCGCCGCCGCCTGTCTCGCCGCGGTCGCCGTCCTCGCCGCCTGCGCCCCCGGCGGCGGGCCGGTCGGCGGCGGCGACGGAACGGGCGGCGGCGGCGGGGAGGGACTCTTCGCGGTGCGCCGCGGCGGGCGGGTGGGCTTCGTCGACGGCGACGGCAACCTGGTCGTCGAGCCGACCTTCGCCTACTCGCTCGAGCCGTCCGAGGGGCTGATCGGCGTCGCCACCTTCGACGACGAGCTGTGGGGCTACCTCGACGCGACCAGCCGCGAGATGGCGATCGACCCGCGCTTCGAGAGCGCCGGGCCGTTCTCCGACGGGCTGGCGGCGGTGGCGATCGGCGGCCTCGCCGGCTACGCGGACACGAACGGCGAGGTGGTCGTGGCGCCCACCTGGGAGGCGGCGCGCCGCTTCTCGGAGGGTCTCGCCGCGGTGCGGCATCAGGGGCGCTGGGGCTGGATCGACAGGAGCGGCACGGTGGCGATCCAGCCGCGCTTCGCCGCCACCCGCGACTTCGCCGAGGGCCTCGCCGGCGCCACCACCGGCGGCCCCTGGGGCTTCGTCGACCGCGAGGGCGCGTGGGCGGTCGAGCCGCGCTTCGCCGAGGTCTACAGCTTCAGCGAGGACAAGGCGGCGGTGCGCCTCGACGACGGCACCTGGGGCTTCGTCGACGCCTCCGGCGCCTGGGCGCTCGAGCCGGGCTACTACGGCGCGCTGCCCTTCTCCGACGGGCTCGCCGGAGTGCGCGTCGGCGCCCGCTGGGGCTTCGTCGACGGCGCGGGGGCGGTGGCGATCGAGCCGGCGTGGGGTGCGGTGAAGAGCTTCTCGGACGGGCTGGCGGCGGTGCGCGGCCCGGACGACCTGTGGGGCTACGTCGACCGCCGGGGCGAGGTGGTGGTGCCGCCGCGGTTCGTGCGGGCCGAGCCGTTCGTGGGCGGGCTGGCGGCGGTGGAGATCGACGGCGAGGGCTTCACGCTGATCGACCGCGAAGGGCGGCTGGTCGTCGAGCCCTCGTACTAGTCGCGCCGCGCGCGGCGGCCCCATGCCGCGGCTTGACGTTTTCGCCGCATCGCGGCATACTCCTCCCATCGACGGACCGTTCGGCCAGGGGCGGGCGGGCCGTCCACCGACCACGAAGCCATCCGCCGGCCGCGCCGCGGTGCGGCAGGACGAGGAGGAGGTTCCACCATGCAGACGATCGACGTTCGCCGCGAGGCGAAGAGGCTGGGCGACGGAGTGCTCGGCTCCGCGCACGAGGTGTGGCTGGCCGGGCTCGGCGCGCTGGCGCTCGCCGAGGAGGAGGGCCGCGGGTTGTTCGCTCAGCTCGTCGACCGCGGCAAGCGGCTCGAGGAGCGCGGCCGCGACCAGGTCGGGCGCGCCCGGGACGAGGTCGGCCGCGCCCGCGAGCGCGTCGTGCGGCGGGTCGACGAGCTCGGCGGCGTGCTCGACCGCCGCGTCGCCGAGGCGATGCACCGCGTCGGCATCCCCACCCGCGAGGAGATCGCGGCGCTGACCCGCCGCATCGAGGAGCTGAGCGCGCGGATGATCGCCCCACCGGCCGCGGCGGCGACGCCGCCGAAGGTGGTGCGCGTCGCCTGGGCGGACGGGCAGTGGCGGGTGACGGCCGAGGGCGACGGCGCCGCGCCGGCCCTCCACGCCACGAAGGACGAGGCGGTGGTGGCCGCGCGCGAGCTGGCGGCGGGGTTGGCGCCGAGCCGGGTGGTGGTGGAGAAGATGGACGGCACGGTGCAGAGCGAGACGGAGGTGCAGCCGAGCTGAGGACGGGCGGGGCACGGCCGGCGCGCGACGCCGGAGGACTCGAGCCTCGGATCGACGGCTCCGGCGACGTCGGCGCCCTCTGAGCGCCTCCGAACGCGACGCCCACGCCGTTCATGGCCCTCTGAGCGCCTCCGAACGCGACCCTCATGCCGTTCCTGGCCTTCCGAGCGCCTCGGAACGCGGCATCCTCCGCAGTCCAGGCCGTTCCGAGGGGCTTCGAACGCCCCGTCGGCGGAGATCGAGTCGTTCCGAGGTGCTGCGGGCGGCTCGGTTCTCGAGCTCGGCGCGTTCCGAGGTGCTCAGAAGACGACGGATCGGCGATCCGTCCTGCTCCGAGGCGCGCGGAACGCCGTGCGGTGCAGAAGACACCGATCCGAGAGGCCCGTTTCGAGGCGACGTGCGCCAGGACCGGCCGGCCGCCGAGGCCACCCGAGGCTGCTCGGGGCGCAGCCGCTGATGGCGCTCCGTCACGCCTCCGGAGCGGCCGCCCTCCGTGCCGGCCGTCGCTCCGCTTCCTCGCCGAGGATCGCCGCCGCCACCGCCGTGCCGGCCTCGAGCCGGTCGGGCAGGGAGACGCCGTCGCGGTAGCTGCCGGCGAGGTGGAGGCCGGGCAGCTCGCGCTCGATCTCGTCGGCGAGGGCGACGAAGCGGCCGTGGCCGAGCTCGTACTGGGGGA
>DATABP010000329.1:0-3423 GCA_036259515.1 Thermoanaerobaculia bacterium
GCGCCCGCGGCGCGCGGCCAGGACGACTTCGTCGAGGTCGCCCGCGAGTACCTCTATGGCTTGCGGCGCCGCTGGAAGCTGGCGCTGGCGGTGGCGGCGCTGGGGCTGGCCGGCGGCGCCGTCCACTTCTTCGTCACCCCGCCTTCGTACAGCGCGCAGACGACGATCCTGATCGAGCGGCGCAGCGCCAACAGCCTGCTCTCCAACCAGTTCCCCTGGCTCGACCAGTACTTCAATCTCGAGTTCTACCCGACTCAGTACCGGCTGCTCCAGAGCCGCGGCCTCGCCGAGCAGGTGGTGCGCGACCTCGAGCTGGTCGAGGGCACGGGGCCGGCGACGGCGATCGGCGAGGGCGACGCGTCGGCCGCCGGCGACCGCGCCGCCGTCGGACGGATGGCCGAGCGCCTGCTCGCCGGGCTCTCCGTGCAGCCGATCCGCGAGACCCAGCTGGTCGAGATCTCCTACCGCTCGGACGACGCCGAGCAGGCGTCGCGGGTGGCGAACGCCTTCGCCCGCGCGTTCATCGACTTCTCGATCCGCACCCGCTCGGAGACGATGAGCCAGACCTCGGACGTCCTCGCCGAGCAGATCCAGCGCTTCAAGGACGAGGTCGTCGACCTCGAGAACCGGCTCGCCTCCTTCTCCGACCAGGACCAGGTGCTCTCCTTCACCCCGGAGGGCAACGTCAGCCTGCAGCGCATCGAGCAGCTCAACACCGAGCTGATGACCGCGATGCGCGAGCGGATCGACGAGCAGGCGAGCTACCAGGAGCTGGTCGGGCTGCCCGACGAGGTGGTCGCCGACCGCGGCGCCGGCACCGTCGTCGGCCAGCTCCGCAGCGAGCTCGCCACCCTGGAGCGCGACTACCAGGCGCGGCTCGAGGTCTACAAGGAGGGCCACCCCGACATGCAGGCGCTGGAGGCGCGCATCGAGCAGGCGCGCCAGCACCTCGGCGAGGTGGTCGCCGACGAAGCGCGCCGCGTGCGCCGCACCGCCTGGGCGGGGGTGCAGGCGGCGCAGCGCGAGGAGCAGGCGCTCTCCGAGGAGATCCGCCAGCTCAAGGAGCGGATGGCCGAGGAGAACCCGCAGGCGGTCGAGTTCTCGAGCCTCCAGGTGGAGCTGCGCACCCGCCGCGAGCTGCTCGACGACCTCCTGCGCCGGCAGTCGGAGACGGTGTTCGTCACCCGCCTGCAGACCGACAAGAGCTCGAACGTGCGGGTGATCGACGAGGCGCTGGTGCCGTCGTCGCCGACCTACCCGTCGCTCCGGAGCGACCTCTCCGCCGGCGCTGGCGCCGGCCTCCTGCTCGGCATCGGCCTCGGCCTCCTGCTCCAGTTCCTCGACCGCACGATCAAGAGCGCCGACGAGCTGGAGCGCCTGCTGCGGCTGCCGGTGCTGGCGGTGATCCCCGACCTCGGCCAGGGGGCGCGCGGCTCGGGCTACGCCTACCGCGAGGCCTACGGCGGGCCGCAGGAGGTCGCCGACGGCGAGGCGCCGCGGCGGATCGGGAGGCTCGAGCGCCGGGCGGCCGCCGAGGAGGTGCCGATCGAGCTCCTGCCCCACGTCAAGCCCCGCCTCGCCGCCGCCGAGGCCTACCGCTCGCTGCGCACCGCGCTGCTCCTGTCGGCGGCGCACGAGCTCAAGGTGCTGGCGGTGACCTCGGTCGAGGCGGCCGAGGGCAAGACCGCCACCGCCGCCAACCTGGCGGTGGTGCTCGCCCAGCTCGGCCGGCGCGTCGTGCTGCTCGACGCCGACCTCCGCAAGCCGCGCATCCACAAGGTGTTCGGGGTGTCGAACCGGGCTGGCCTGGTCACCTACCTGACCACCGGCAGCGACCAGGGGATCGTCCACCGCACCGACGTCGGCGGCCTCTTCGTGGTGCCCTCCGGTCCGATCCCGCCGAACCCCTCCGAGCTCCTCGCCTCGGACCGCATGCGCGAGCTGATCGGGCGCCTGCGCGAGTCGTTCGACTACGTCGTCTTCGACACCCCGCCGGCGCTGGCGGTCACCGACTCGACGATCGTCGGCTCGATCGCCGACGGCGTGGTGCTCTGCGTGCGCTCCGGCCAGGTCGACCGCCGCGACGCCGGCCGGGCGCTCGAGCGGCTGCGGATGGCGGACGTGCGCGTGCTGGGCGCCGTGCTCAACGCCCACCGCGCCGGCGGCGGCTCGGGCTACTACCGCTACTACGAGGCCTACGCCGCCCCCGAGGCCGAGCGGGAGCCGGCGGCGTGATCGACCTCCACACCCACGTCCTGCCGGGGATCGACGACGGCGCCCCCGACCTGCCGACGGCGGTGGCGATGTGCCGGATGGCCGCCGCCGACGGCTGCCAGGCGCTGGTCGCCACCCCCCACCAGCGCACGCCGCGCTGGGAGAACCTCGACCGCCGGGCGCTCGAGGCGCTGCGCGGCCGGTTGGCCGACGAGCTCGGCGGGGCGATCGAGATCCACCTGGGCGGCGAGGTGCGGGTCGACTCCGAGCTCCTCGCCGAGCTCGCCGCGGCCGGCGCCGACCACGGCCCGCTGTCGCTCGCCGGCTCGCGCTACCTCCTCGTCGAGCTCGACCGCCACCGCCTGCTCGTCGATCCGCGCGAGGTGCTCCACGAGCTCCTGGTCGCCGGCTGGCGGCCGATCTTCGCCCACCCGGAGATGATCGCGCCGCTCGCCGCGGACCCCGACCTCCTCGCCGAGCTGGGCGCCGGCGGCGCGCTCTTCCAGCTCACCGCTGCGGCGGTCACCGGCGAGCTTGGGCGCACGCCGCGGCAGGTGTGCCAGCGGCTGCTCGACGCCGGTCTGGCGCACTTCGTGGCCAGCGACACGCACGGCACCGACCTGCGGCCGCCCGGTCTCTCGCGCGCCCGCCGCGTCATCGCCGCCCGCTGGGGCGAGGAGACGGCGGCGCGCCTGACCCGCGACAACCCGCGGGCGGTGCTCGAAGACCGCCCGCTGCCGGCGCTCGCCGCCGCCGAGACGGCCGGCGCCGCCCGGCTGGCGCACTGAACCTCCCCGCCCCTCCTCCGATGCGACGCCCGACCTCCCTCGCTCTCGCGCTCCTGCTGTCGGCGCTCGCCGCGCCGGCCGCCCGCGCCGAGGTCCATCCGTTCTACCAGCAGCGGCTGGCCGCCGGCACCCTGGCGCTGTCGCAGGGCGACGCCGCCGGCGCCGAGCGCGACCTGCGGATCGCCGCCTTCGGCCTCCTCGACGAGCCGGCGCGGCTGGTCGTCGCGCTCGCCCACCTGGCGCTCGCCGAGCAGGCGACCGGCGACCAGGGCGGGCTCGACGAGACGCTGCAACGGCTGTTGACGGTCGAGCACCGCTTCGCCGTCTGGGGGGCCGCCGAGCTGCCGCCGGCGACGCGGGCGGCGGCCGAGGCGCTCCTCGCCGAGCTGGGCGCCGGCGGCGCGCTCTTCCAGCTCACCGC
>DATABP010000330.1:0-3483 GCA_036259515.1 Thermoanaerobaculia bacterium
CTCGGCCCTGAGCACCTTCCGATCGGTTCAGACCCGCCCCGGCCGGATCGCCACCGCCTACCTGATCGAACCGATCCTGCTCCGGCACCAGCCCCTCGTTCGTCAAGAACCCCCCGATCGCCTCCGCCGCGCACGCGTGCCCCGCCGCCGTCGGGTGGTAACGGTCGTACGCCACCGGCTCCGGGCTCTCCCGCTGGCACTCCCGGAACGCCGGCCCGAGGTCCAGATACGCGAACCCGTGCCGCGTCGCCAGCGCGGCGACGTGCCGGTGGTGGTCGGCGTAGGGGGCGCGGAAGAGGCGCTCGAAGTAGGGGAAGACGACGACGGCGACCTCGAAGCCGCGGCCGGCCGCCGCCTCGCTCTCGGCGATCCCGGCGAGCCGCGCGAAGGCGGCCTCGACCGCCGCCGGGCCGGCGACCGGCACGCCGTCCTCGAAGCGCGCGGCGATCTGGTGCGGGCGGGGGGGCGGCGCCTCGGGGTCGATGCCGGGGGGCAGCTCAACCTCGGGCGGGGAGGCGACGTGGAGCCAGGCGAGGCGGAAGAGCGCGCTTCGGAGGAGCAGGCGCTTGGCGCCGCCCAAAGCCGCTGGCGCCACCGCCCCCGGCTGCGCCGCCTCCTCCCGCAACGCCGCCACCAGCCGCGGGTCGGGCGGGCGGCGGTCGTTCAGACAGTAGGCGAGGAGGACGAGGTCGGGCGAGAAGGCCAGCGCCCGCGCCGCCAGGGTCTCCACCTCCTGGGCGGTGTTGTAGCCGGTGACCGCGAAGTTGAGCACCTCGACCGGGCGGCCGGCGGCGGCGAGGTGCCCTTCCAGGAGGGCGGGGAAGATCGCCGCGGAGTCGTCGGCGCCCAGGCCCTCGGCGATCGAGTCGCCGAGGACCACGACGCGGAAGGCGCCGGCGGGCTTGTCGACCGGGCGGTCGCGGTCGCGGTAGCCGAGCCGGTTGGCGGCGCCGGACCAGCCGTCCCACAGGCCCGCCTCGGCCACCTCCAAGGCCGGCACCGGCTCGAACACCAGCCGCGGGTTGGCGGAGAGCTGGATGCGGCCGCGGCGCACCGGGCTCACCTCGGGGGCCACGCCGGCGGCGCGGACGAGGAGCTCGGCGGCGGCGAGGGCGAGGGCGAGCGAGGCGAGGGCGACGAGGAGGGCGGCGCGGCGGGAGCGGCGCGGCACGGGCTGCTACGCCACCGTCTCCCGCATCACCTCTTCCGGCGTCGTCATCCCTTCGGCGATCTTGCGGCGGCCGCTCTCGCGGAGGCCGATCATGCCGTCGTCGAGGGACTTCTGGCGCAGCTCGACCGCCGAGGCGCCGGAGAGGATCAGCTCGCGGATCTCGTCGGTGATCCGCATCACCTCGTAGAGGCCGACGCGGCCCTTGTAGCCGGTCTGGCTGCAGCGCTCGCAGCCGCGGCCGCGGAAGAGCTGGAGGCCGGGGATCTCGCGCTCCTTGAAGCCGAGCTCGGCGAGCGCCATCGGCGGCACCTCGAACGGCTCCTTGCAGAAGGTGCACACCCGGCGCACCAGCCGCTGGGCGACGATCAGGTGCACCGAGGTGGCGACCAGGAACGGCTCGATGCCCATGTTCATCAGGCGGTTGATCGACGAGGGGGCGTCGTTGGTGTGGAGCGTCGAGAGCACCAGGTGGCCGGTCATCGCCGCCTTGATCGCCACCTCGGCGGTCTCGAAGTCGCGGATCTCGCCGACCAGGATGATGTTCGGGTCCTGGCGCAGGAAGCTCCGGAGCGCCGCCGCGAAGTTCAACCCGATCTGGTCCTTGGTCTGGAGCTGGTTGATGCCGGGGAGGTTGAACTCCACCGGGTCCTCGGCGGTCATGATGTTGGTCTCCGGCTTGTTGATCCGCTGGAGCGCCGAGTAGAGGGTGTTCGTCTTGCCGGAGCCGGTGGGGCCGGTGACCAGCACCATGCCGTAGGGCTTGAAGATCGCCTGCTCGAAGACGCGCAGCGACTCGGCCTCGAAGCCGAGCTTCGTCATGTCGAGCATCAGCTTGTCCTTGTCGAGGAGCCGCATGACGATCTTCTCGCCGAAGATCGTCGGCAGCACCGAGACGCGGAAGTCGAGGTCCTTCACCCGGCCGGCGACGCGGGTCTTGATCTTGATGCGGCCGTCCTGCGGCATGCGCTTCTCGGCGATGTCGAGGCGGGCGAGGATCTTGACCCGGCTGGTGATCGCCTCGCGGAGCTTGAGCGGCGGGTGCATCATCTCGTAGAGCAGGCCGTCGATCCGGTAGCGCACCCGGTAGTCCTTCTCGTACGGCTCGATGTGGATGTCCGAGGCGCCGCGCTTGATCGCGTCGGTGAGGATGATGTTGACCAGCTTGACGACCGGCGCGGTCTCCGACTCCTCCTCCAGGCTGGCGAGGTCGAGCTCCTCCTCGTCCTCCAGCACCTCGAGGTCGGCGTCGGTCTCCTCGCCGAGGTCCTCCATCACCTTCTTGAGCTCGATCGCGTGGGTCGAGCCGTAGTGCGCCTCGATCGCCAGCTTGAGCGCCCGCTCCGACCCCACCACCGGCTCCACCCGGTAGCCGGTCATGAACTTGACGTCGTCCATGGCGAAGACGTTGGTCGGGTCGACCATCGCCAGGGTCAGCGTGGCGCCGGCCTTCGACACCGGCAGGATGGTGTACTTCCGCGCGATGTCGGCGGGGATCACCTTGAGCACCGAGGGATCGACCTCGGTCTGCGCCAGGTCGATCGACGGCACCCCGAAGTGCTGGGAGAGGAGCTCCATCAGCTCGTCCTCGCGCAGCGCCCCGAGGCGCACCAGGCAGGTGCCGAGCCGGCCGCCCTCCTCCTGCTGAAGCGCCAGCCCCTCCTGGAGCTGCTGCTGGGTGACCTTGCCGGAGGAGAGCAGCAGCTCTCCGAACCGGCTCTGCACGGCTTTCTGCGGTCGCGCCATCGTCGTCCCCGTCGTACGTCTCGTCAGGCTCTCGGGCCGAGGTGGCCGGAGTATGTCTCGGATGCCGCGTCGGAGGCGAGCAGCGCGAGCGCCCGCTCCACCACCCTCTCCACCCCCACCGCGTGGAGGCACGCCTTCGTTTCGGCGAAGCGCTTATAGCAGAAGCTGCACGGCAAAGTCTGCCACACCGCGCGGTCGAGCGCCGCGTAGGGGCCGTGGCGGCGGGGGTCGGTGGGGCCCATCACCGCCAGGACCGGGACGCCCAGCGCGTGGGCGAGGTGGAGCGGCCCGGTGTCGCCGGCGAGGAGGAGGCGGGAGGCGAGGAGCTCGCCGGCGAGCGAGGGAAGGTCGGGGGCGGGCACGGCGACGGCGGCGCCCGCCGAGGCGGCGGCGACGGCGGCGGAGAGGCCCTCCTCGCCCGGCCCGGCGACGGCGTGGACGGGCAGGCCGGTGGCCTCGGCCAGCCGGCGCGCCACCTCGCCCCAGCGCTCCGGCGGCCAGCGCTTGTTGCCCCAGCCGGCGCCGGCGTGGATCGCCAGCCGCTCGCCGGCGCCGCGCGGCAGCTCGCG
>DATABP010000331.1:0-2775 GCA_036259515.1 Thermoanaerobaculia bacterium
GTCGCGGCGGCGCGGAGGCGCGATGAGCGAGACGACGATCACCGTCCACGAGGCGCTCAACCGGGTGCTCGCCGGGGTCGACCTGACGCGCGAGGAGACCGAGCGGGTGTTCGGCGAGCTGATGGACGGCGCCGTGTCGGACCCGCTCAAGGCGGCGCTCCTCGTCGCGCTGCGCATGAAGGGGGAGTCGCCGGCCGAGATCGCCGGCGCCGCGGCGGCGATGCGCGCCCGGGTGACGCCGATGCGTCACGCGCGCGCCGACGCCATCGACACCTGCGGCACCGGCGGCGACGGGCGGTCGACGTTCAACATCTCGACCGCCGCCGCCTTCGTCGCCGCCGCCGCCGGCGCGCCGGTCGCCAAGCACGGCAACCGCTCGGTGTCGAGCCGCTCGGGCTCGGCCGACGTGCTCGCCGCGCTGGGGGTGAACGTCGAGGTCGGTCCCGACGGCGCCGGCCGGGCGCTCGACGAGGTCGGCATCGCCTTCCTCTTCGCGCCGCTCTTCCATCCCGCGATGCGCGAGGTGATGGGGGTGCGCCGCGAGCTGGCGGTGCGCACGGTGTTCAACGTCCTCGGCCCGTTGACCAACCCGGCCGGCGCGCGGCGGCAGGTGGTCGGCGTCTACGAGGAGAAGCTGGTGCCGCGGATCGCCCAGGTGCTCGCCGACCTCGGCTGCGTCCACGCGCTGGTCGTCCACGGCAGCGACGGGCTCGACGAGATCACCACCACCGGGCCGACGACGATCGGCGAGGCGCGGAATCGCGCGGGCGAGGGCGGCGACGGCCAGCCGGAGGTGCGCGTCTACCAGGTGACGCCGGAGGAGCTGGGGCTGCCGCGCGCCTCCCTCACCGACCTCGCCGGCGGCGGGCCGGAGGACAACGCGCGGGCGATGCGCCGGGTGCTGGCCGGCGAGCCCGGCCCGCTCGCCGACGTCACCGCCGCCAACGCCGGCGCCGCGCTCTGTGCCGCGGGGATCGCCGCGGACCTGCCGGGTGGGGTGGCGCAGGCGCAGGAGATCCTCGCCTCCGGCGCGGCGGCGGAGAAGCTGCGGCAACTGGTGGAGCACGGGCGGTGAGCGGCGGGGCGGCGGCCGAGGTGCCGGACGTGCTGCGGCGGATCGTCGCCGCACGCCGGGCTCGGTACGCCGAGGTGCCGGCGCGCGCGCTCCCCGAGCGCGAGCGGCCGCTCTCGCCGGACGAGAACCCGTTCCTCGCCGCGCTGTCCCATCCGTCGTCCGACGCGCGGGTGATCGCCGAGGTGAAGATGGGCTCGCCGCGGCTCGGCTCGCTGGCCGGCCGGGTGGACCCGCTGCGGCAGGCGGAGACCTATGCCGAGGTCGGGGCGGCGGCGCTCTCGGTGGTCGTCGAGCCGGACTCCTTCGACGGCTCCTACGCGCTCCTCGCCGCCTGCCGCGCCGCCTCCGGCCTGCCGGCGATCGCCAAGGACTTCGTCGTCCACCCGCGCCAGCTCGAGGAGGCGCGCGAGGCCGGCGCCGACGCCGTGCTGCTGATCGCCGCCCTCTACCCGGCGGACGAGCTCGCCGCCTGGGCGCGCCGCGCGCGCGGGCTGGGGCTGGTGCCGCTGGTCGAGACGCACGACGAGGCGGACGTCGCGAAGCTCGCCGGCGGCGGCTGGGAGCTGGTCGGCGTCAACCACCGCGACCTCCGCACCTTCGACGTCGACCTCGCGCGCGGCGAGGCGCTCCTGCCGCGGCTGCCGGCCGGGGCGATCAAGGTCGCGGAGAGCGGCATCGCCTCCGGCGCCGACGTCGCCCGCCTCTCCCGCGCCGGCTTCGACGCCTTCCTGGTCGGCGAGTCGCTGCTCCTGGCTTCCGAGCCGGCGGCGCTCCTCGGCGAGCTGTTGACGAGAGGCGGCGCATGAGCCGGCCGCTGGTCAAGATCTGCGGCGTCACCCGGCTGGACGACGCGCTCGCCGCCGTCGACCTCGGCGCCGACCTCGTCGGGCTCAACTTCCACCCGGCGAGCCCGCGCTGCCTGACGGCGGAGCGGGCGGCCGAGATCGCCGCCGCGGTGCGCGAGCGGGGGGAGCGGCGCACGCTCCTCGTCGGGGTCTTCGTCGCCCGTCCGGCCGCCGAGATCGCCGCCCTCGACGCCGCCGTCGGCCTCGACCTCGTCCAGCTCCACGGCGACCAGTCGCCGGCCGAGGCGGCGGCCTGGGGTGCCCGGGCGCTGCCGGTGGTGCGCGTGGCGCGCGACGCTCCGCCGCCCCCCGCCGAGCTCGCCGCCGCGCTCGCCGCCCGCCCCGCCGCCTGGGGCTTTCTCTTCGACGTGCGGCATGAGAGCCTGTGGGGCGGCAGCGGCGAGAGCTGGCGCTGGGAGGCGATCGCCGGGCTCGCCGACCCGCGGCCGCGGCTGGTCGCCGGCGGCATCGGACCCGACGAGGCGTTGCGGGCGCTGGCGGCGAGCGGCGCCGCCGGCGTCGACGTGTGCTCCGGCGTCGAGTCGGCGCCGGGGATCAAGGACCGGCGGAAGATGGAGCGGCTGTTCGCGGCGCTCGCCGCGGCGTAGCTCGACGGAGGAGACGATGGCGAGGACCCGGACCGTACCCGACGCCGCCGGCCGCTTCGGCCCCTACGGCGGCCGCTTCGTGCCCGAGACCCTGATGGCGCCCGTCGAGGAGCTCGCCCGCGCCTACGACAAGGCGCGCCGCGACCGCTCGTTCCGGAAGCGCCTGGGCGAGCTCCTCGACGGGCGCCATCAGGGTCTCGGGCACGAAGCGGCCGCCGTAGGGGCCGAAGCGGCCGGCGGCGTCGGG
>DATABP010000332.1:0-1767 GCA_036259515.1 Thermoanaerobaculia bacterium
CTCCGCCATCGCGGCGCCTCCTTCCGAATCCGTCTCCGGGTGGTCGCGCCGGATGATACCCGAGCGGGTCCGGTGATGGTGGCCGTGCTAATCTTCGCGTGAAGTCAATCAAGGCGGAGGAAGGCCCGTGACAGGAGCGGCGGTCGACGGGGCGGCGCCGCGCTGGCGCACCCGCGCGCAGCACAGAGCCGCGGTCTCCGCGGGCGGCGTCGATCCGGCGTTGCTCGCCGGCCGCTGGATCGACAGCGACCCGGCGGGACGCAGCCTCGCGCGGCTCGAGATCGCCGTCGCGGGCGCCGGGCTGGCGGTCGAGGGCTGGGCGGCGGGGGAGCCGGGGCCGATCGGGCGCGCCGCCGCCGCCGTCTATGCCGCCTCGCCCGCCGGCGGCGGCGCCCTCGCCTTCGTCGCCCGCCTGGAGCTCCCCGCCTCGGAGCTGCTGCTCGCCGCCTACGGCAAGTCGGGCATCCTGGTCGTGGATTCGTACCACCGGTTCGGCGCCGGCGACCGGCGGGCGCCGTTCACCGTGCGGCAGTTCTTCCGCCGTGGCTGAGCCGGACGCCGCCGCGGCGGGCCACCCCGCGCCCGCCGCCGGCGACCCGCCGCCGCTCCGCATCCACTGGCGGCTTCCGCTCAACGAGGACGCGCCGCCGGGGAGCGTCGAGGGCGCCCGGCCGGACCTCCCGGCGCTCGTCGCCTTCTGCCGCCTCGCCGAGCGCTCCGGGATCGACTCGCTGCTCCTCGCCTGCGGCGCCGCGCTGCCCGATCCGGTGCCGCTCGCCGCCGCCCTCGGGCCGGCCACCGAACGCGTCCGCTTCCTCCTCGCCCACCGCCCGGGGCTCGTCTCGCCGACGCTCTTCGTGCAGCAGGTCAACACCGTCGCGGCGCTCGCCGGCGGGCGGGTCAGCCTCAACCTGGTGATCGGCCACTCCGAGCGCGAGCAGCGCGCCTACGGCGACACCCTGCCGCACGACGCCCGCTACCGCCGCGCCGACGAGCTCCTCGCCGTCTGCCGCGCGCTGTGGGAGGGGCGGGAGGTCGACTTCGCCGGCGAGCACCTGCGGGTCGAGCGGGCGCGGCTGGCGCTGCCCTTCGCGGGCGAACGCGGCGCGCCGGAGATCTACCTCTCCGGCAGCTCGGAGGAGGCGCGCGCCGTCGCCCGCCGCCACGCCGACTGCTGGCTGACGCTCGGCAAGCCGCCCGTCGAGGTCGCCGCCGAGGCGGCGCCGCTCGTCGCCGCCGGGGTCGAGGTCGGGATGCGCCTGTCGCTGGTCCTCCGGCCGCGCCGCGCCGACGCCGTGCGCGCCGCCTACGAGCTGGCCGGCGGCGGCGATGCCGCCTGGGTGCGGCGGGTGTTCGTCGAGGGCAGCGTGGCGGAGGGCGTCGGCGAGGCGTTCGCCCGCGCCGGCGAGCGCGACGGCGACTGGTTCCCGCCCTGCGGCTGGCGCGGGCTGGTCGCCGCCCGCGGACCGTCGGCGATCGCGCTCGTCGGCTCGCCGGAGGACGTCGCCGCCGCCATCCTCGCCTACCGCGACGCCGGGGTGAGTCAGCTCATCTTCTCCGGCTGGCCGAGCGCCGCCACGCTCGAGCTCTTCGCCGCCGAGGTGCTGCCGCGCGTGCGGGCCGGCGAGGCGGCCGGGGCGGCGGCGGGTTGAGCGACCTCTCAGGAGCGCGCCGGCAGCGACGCCGGGCGCGGGCGGCAGGCGAGAGCGAGCACGGCGAGCGCGTTGACGGCGTCGCCGGCGGCGGCCTCCCGCAACGCCAGTCCGA
>DATABP010000333.1:0-3334 GCA_036259515.1 Thermoanaerobaculia bacterium
GCCGCCCGCGCCGGCGAGCTGGCCGAGCGCGCCGACCGCCTCGCCCGCTTCCTCGACCTCCTCGCCGGCGAGAGCGGCGGCGGGCCGGCCGGGGTGCCGATGCAGGAGCTGCGCGGCGTCCTCGACTGGCCGGTGGCCGGCGAGGTGGAGCACGGCTTCGGCTTCCGGCTCGACCCGCGCTACCGCACCCGCATCCCGCACAACGGGCTGACGATCGGCGCCCGCCACGGCGAGCCGGTGCGCGCCGTCTACCCCGGCGAGGTGCTCTTCGCGGCGCCCTTCGAGGGCTACGGGCCGACCGCGGTGGTGCTCCACCCGGGGCGGGTGTTCACGCTCTACGCCGGGCTCGACGAGCTGGCCGTCGAGCGCGGCCAGCGGGTGCTGCTGGGCGAGGCCCTGGGGACGGCCGGGGGATCGCTCTACTTCGAGGTGCGGGTCGACAACCGGCCGGAGGACCCGCGCGGGTGGCTGCGCTGAGCTGGCGAGAGGGGTGGCGGAATCGCGGAGGAGCCCAGGGTTGTTCGCTATGCTGAGATGAACCCCCCGACGCCGGGACCGCCCGCGCCCACCGCTCCGGAGAGCCGCCGCATGACTCGCAGCCGTACCCTCTTCGTCCTCCTCTCGATCGCGCTCCTGGCATCGCTCGCCGGCGGCCGCTGGTTCGTCGCCGCCGCCCAGCAGGAGGGCGAGGACTCGCTCTACAAGTACCTGTCGACCTTCACCGAGGTGCTCACCCTGATCAGCCGCGCCTACGTCGACGAGACCGACGTCGAGACGCTGATGACCGGCGCCCTCGACGGCACCACCGACGCGCTCGACCCGTTCTCGGTCTACGTGCCGGCGGCGCACGTCGACTCCTACGTGGCGGCGCGCGAGATCGGCAGCCGCTACAGCGGGGTGACGCTGCTCAAGGAGCGCGGCATCGCCTTCGTGCTGTCGGTGGCGGAGGGCAGCCCGGCGGCCGGGGCGGGGGTCGAGGCGGGCGACGTGGTCACCACCATCGACGGCCGCGAGACCCGCGTCATGCCGCTCTGGGAGGTGCAGCGGGCGCTGGCCGGCGAGCCGGGGCGGAAGATCGAGCTGGAGCTGATCCGCCGCGGCGAGGACAAGACCGCCGCCTTCACGCTCGCCCCCTTCGAGGTGCCGCGGGCGCGGCTCGAGGCGGTCGGCGAGGGCGAGAGGAAGGGCGCCGTGCTGCGCATCCTGCGCTTCGACGGCGAGACCCCGAAGGTGGTCGCCGGGCTGGTGCGCCAGGCGCGCGAGGCGGGCCACGGCCGGCTGCTCGTCGACCTCCGCGACACCGCCGAGGGCGACGCCGCGGTGGCCTACGAGGTCGGCGGCCTGTTCGCCAAGGGCGAGCTCGGGCGGCTGGTGCGCCGCGAGGAGTCGCTCCAGGTCTACCGCGAGGACGAGGCGCCGGCCTGGGACGGCGAGCTGGTGGTGACGATCAACCGCGGCACGCTGGGCGCCGCCGAGGTGCTCGCCTCGATCCTCGACCAGAGCGCCGGCGCCGAGCTGGTGGGCGAGACCACCTTCGGCCACGCCGGCCGCCAGGAGCGGGCCGACCTCTCCACCGGCGGCGGCCTCTTCTTCACCGGCGCCTTCTTCACCGGCCCGGACGGCGAGCCGCTCCAGGAGGGCCTCGAGCCCGACCAGGTGGTCGACTCCTTCCTGCGCGACTACGAGGAGCGCGAGGTGCCGACCTCGGAGCTGATCCTGCGCCGCGGTATCTCGGCGCTCCTCGACGGCGCCGGCGCGGTGGCCGAGGCGCTGCCGGAAGCGGCGTAGCGCCCGCCGCGGACTCATCCATTCTTCTCGATTCGTCCAAACTCTGGACGGCCGTCCGGCGGAGGGATCGCCCGCCGCCGGGCGGCTGGTGAGTTTCCCTTTGTTTTCAGCAGGTTGAGCGGTCGGCATGGGTGGTATCCGCCTTGCCCTTTCCGGGTGTCCGGCAGCAGCCGAACGACACTCGGAAACGCAAGGAGACACCCCTCATGCGCCTCTCGCTCCCTTCCTTTCTCGATGGCCGGACCCTCCGCCTCGCCGCCGCCGCGCTCGTCGTCGCCGCGAACCTCGTCGCCGTCGCCTGCAGCGGCTCGTCGTCGAGCCCGACCGAACCCGGCGGCCCGGTCAGCGCCGAGCAGGTCGAGGCGTCGTCCGTCGCGATGATCAACAGCGAGCGCGGCGGGGCCGGCCTGGGGCAGCTCTGGTTCGACCCGGTGCTCTCCGAGGTGGCCCGCCAGTACAGCCGCGAGATGCGCGACCAGGGCTTCGTGTCGCACTACGACCAGCACGGGGTGGCGGTCGACGGGCGGCTGCGCAGCGCCGGCGTGCGCTTCGTCAAGGCGGGCGAGAACATCGCCGCGGTGGAGACCGCCGACCCGGCCGGCGACGCGCACCGCGGGTTCATGGCGAGCGCGCCGCACCGCGCCAACATCCTCGCCGGCGACTACACCAGCGTCGGCGTCGGGGTGGCGAGCATGGG
This sequence comes from Thermoanaerobaculia bacterium, assembly GCA_036259515.1. Classification (GTDB taxonomy): domain Bacteria; phylum Acidobacteriota; class Thermoanaerobaculia; order Multivoradales; family JBCCEF01; genus DATABP01. The sequence goes on from DATABP010000333.1 coordinate 2,486, forward strand.
CGACAAGTTCTGGATCACCGAGATCTTCATCCGCGAGTAGGGTCCGCCGGGGCGGACGGCGCCGAGGGCGGCACCGGGCGAGGTGCCGCCCTTTCGCGTTCTCGGGCGTCCGGGACGGCGGGCGATCAGGTGAGGTGCCCGCGGCGCGGCAGGTAGGCGTCCGGCCGGCCGATCAGGAAGCCCTGGATCAGGTCGCAGCCGAGCTCGACGAGGGTGTCTCGCTCGTCGACCGTCTCCACCCCCTCGCCGACCACCAGGCAGCCGTTCTCGTGGCAGAGGCGGCAGAGCGCGGCGATGGTGCGCTGCCGGCGCGCGCTGCGGTGGACCTGGCGGACCAGGGACATGTCGATCTTCACCCACTCGGGCGCCAGCTCGGTGAAGCTCTTGAGCCCCGAGTAGCCGGCGCCGATGTCGTCGACGGCGAGCCGGAAGCCGAGCTCCCGCAGGCGGGCGAGGCGCTGCCTGACCGCCTCGCTCTCCTCGAGCGCGGCGCGCTCGGTGACCTCCAGCACCACCCGCGGCGCCAGCGCGGTCAGCGGCGCCGTCTCGCGGACCAGGTCGGCGTCGAGCAGGTCGCTCGGGTGGAGGTTGACGAAGAGGTGGAGGTGATCGCTCGGCGCGCCGGCGAGGTCCGCCGCCGCCAGCTCGCGCACGCGGCGCCCCAGCCGCGGCAGCCGGCCGAGAAGGGTCGCCGCGTCGAGCAGGGCGGACGGGCTGGCCATCGACGGCTCGCGCGACCGCATCAGGGCCTCGGCGCCGAAGAGCACGCCCGAGTGGGCCTCGACGATCGGCTGGTAGGCCATCCACAGCTCGTCGAGCGCGCGGTCGAAGCGGACCTCGAGGCCGGCG
>DATABP010000334.1:0-3750 GCA_036259515.1 Thermoanaerobaculia bacterium
GGTGTGCCGAGGGCCGCGGGTCGGGGTGGCGCGGGGGCCGGGGACACGCGGCGCTTCCGTGCACGAGGGGAGGGGGCGCGCCGCTCATCGGGCCGCGCGGGGCCGCAGTGCACGCGGAGGCGATCTCGAGCGCTGCCCTTCAGGTCCCGGCCCAAACCCCGAATCCGCTCCTACTCCTGCGACCGCAGGGCCTCGCCGATGGAGGTGGTGTACGGGGGGTGGAGGACGCCGGCGTCGGTGATGATCGCGGTGATCAGGTCGGCGGGGGTGACGTCGAAGGCGAGGTTGAGGGCGGGGGTGGCGGAGGGGGCGACGGGGTGGCCGGCGAGGGTGGTGACCTCGTCGGGGGCGCGCTCCTCGATCGGGATGGCGGCACCGGTGGGGGTGCGGGAATCGATGGTGGAGAGCGGGGCGGCGACGTAGAAGGGGACGCCGTGGCGCTGGGCGAGGACGGCCAGCGGGTAGGTGCCGATCTTGTTCGCGGTGTCGCCGTTCCTGGCGATGCGGTCGGCGCCGACGACGACGCGGTCGACCTCGCCGCGGGCGAGGAGGGACCCGGCCGCGGAGTCGGGGAGGAGGCGATGAGGGATGCCGAGCCGCGCCAGCTCCCAGGCGGTGAGGCGGGCGCCCTGGAGGAGGGGGCGCGTCTCGTCGACCCACACCAGGTCGACCCTGCCCTGCCGCCACGCCGACTGGATCACCCCGAGCGCGGTGCCGTAGCCGGCGGTGGCGAGCGCGCCGGTGTTGCAGTGGGTGAGGACGCGCGAGCCGGCGGCGAAGAGGGCCGCGCCGTGCTCGCCGATCGCCCGGTTGGCGGCCACGTCGGCGGAGTGGACGTCGCGCGCCCAGGCGAGGAGCGCGCCGTGGACCGCCTCGCGCCCCGCCTCGGCGCCCGCCGCCCGGGCGCCGGCGCCGGCGTCGCGGAAGACGCCGCGGCCGCGCTCGATCGCCCAGCCGAGGTTGACCGCGGTCGGGCGCGTGGCGGCGAGGAGGTTCGCCGTCGCCTCGAAGCGCCGTTCGAGGGCGGACGGCGACTCGTCGGGCGGCGGCGGCGCGAAGGCGAGCGCCAGCCCGTAGGCCGCCGCCACGCCGATCGCCGGCGCGCCGCGCACCGCCAGGCGGCGGATGGCGTCGGCCACCTCCTCGGGACGGCGGCAGGTCAGCCACTCCTCGACCGCGGGGAGCCGCGTCTGGTCGAGCAGCTCGAGCGCGCCGCCCTGCCAGCGGAGCGGCGAGAAGGCGTCGTCCGGTCCGTCGCTCGGCGCGCGGCGGGCCGCGGTCAGGCGCCGGCCTCGCGCTTCCTGCGCGGCAGCGTGCGCACCACCGCCGTCTCCTCCTCGTCGCGGGTCTCCGCCTCGACCACCCGCGTGAAGAGCTCCAGGGTGTTCTTGAACTTGAGCAGCAGCTCGCGACGCTCCAGCCGCAGCGCGTCGACCCGGCCCTCGATGCGGGTCGCCTGCTCCATCGCCTGCTGGACGATGCGGTCGGCGGTGATCTCCGCCTCGCGCACCACCACCCGCGCCTCGCGCTCGGCGGCCTCGGTGATCTCGTCGGCCACCTTCTGGGCGCGCACCAGCGTCTCCTGGAGCTGGTGCTCGCGGCGCTCGCCCTCCTCGAGCCGCTGCTGGTAGTAGCGCACCTCGCGCTGCAGGCGCTCGACCTCGCCGAGCCGGCCGGTCAGCTCCTCGGCGACCAGCTCGAGGAACTGCTCGACCTCCCGCGGCTCGTAGCCGCGCATGCGCACCGGGAACCGCATCTTCTGGACTTCGAGGGGGGAAAGCGGCATGACGACGACTCCCGGCCGCCCGCGGCGGCCCGTACGGATTCAGGACCGCCGATCATAGCAGCGGCAGATTTTTCTTGCAGCGATGGGGATTTAGCGGGGGCCGAAGAGGACGCTGCCGATCCGCACGTGCGTGGCGCCCTCCTCGACCGCCACCTCGAAGTCGTCGCTCATCCCCATCGAGAGGTGGCCCGGGAAGCCGCTCCACTCCGGCCGCGCCGCCAGCTCGTCGCGCAGCGCGCGGGCGCGGCGGAACCAGGGGCGGGACTCCTCGGCGGAGTCGCCGGGCGGGGGGATGACCATCACGCCGGCGATCCGCAGGTGGGCGAGGTCGGCGAGCGGGCGGAGGCGGTCGGCCAGGCCCTCGGGGTCGAAGCCGTGCTTGGTCGCCTCGCCGCCGACGTTGACCTCGACCAGCGCCTCGATGCGCCGGTCCCGGGTGGCGAGCTCGCGGTCGAGGGCGCGGGCGATCTTCTCGCGGTCGACGGAGTGGACGAGGTCGAAGAGGTCGGCGGCCGCCCTCGCCTTGTTCGACTGCAGCGGGCCGATCAGGTGCCAGGCGAGGGCCTCGGCGACGCCGGCCCCGGCCAGCGCCGCGCGATGCGCCTCGGCCTCCTGCACCCGGTTCTCGCCGAGCACGCGGACGCCGGCGCCGACCGCGGCGACCAGCCGCTCGACCGGCTGCGCCTTGGCGGCGGCGACCAGCGTCACCTCCTCGACCGGCCGACCGGCGCGCCGGCAGGCGGCGGCGATCCGCTCGCGCACCGCCGCCACCCGCGCCGCGACGCCTGTCGGGTCGTCGCGCATCGCTAACGGGAGAAGTGCTCCTCCATCGCCAGCAGGGTGCGGTCGAGGTCGCCGTCCTTGGCGCGGAGCTGGCCGATCTTGTCGACCGAGTACATCACCGTCGAGTGGTGCTTGTCGTTGAACAGCTTGCCGATCTCGGGGTAGGAGAGCGGCGTCAGCTTCTTGCACAGGTACATCGCCACCTGGCGCGGGAAGGCGACCTGGCGGGTGTTCGACTTGCTCTTGATCTCGCCGACCTTGAGCCCGTAGTGCCGGGCCACGTGCTTGACGATGTCCGGCCCGTTGATCCGCTGGTGCTCCTCGGGGAGGATGTCCTTGAGCGTCTCGCGGGTGAGCTCCTCGGTGACCGGCTGCCCGGTCAGCGAGGCGAAAGCGAGCACCCGGTTGAGCAGGCCCTCGAGCTCGCGCACGTTCGAGCGCACCTGCCGCGCGATGAACTCCGCCACCCCGGCGGGCAGCTCCACCCCCTCGACATCCGCCTTGCGCCGCAGGATCGCCATCTTGGTCTCCAGCTCGGGCGGCTGGATGTCGGCGATCAGCCCCCACTCGAAGCGGCTGCGCAGCCGCTCCTCCAAGGTGGGGATCTGCCGCGGCGAGGAGTCCGACGACAGGATGATCTGCTTCTGGCTGGTGTAGAGGGTGTTGAAGGTGTGGAAGAACTCCTCCTGCGTGCGCTCCTTGTTGGCCAGGAACTGCACGTCGTCGACCAAGAGCACGTCGATCGTCCGGTAGCGCTCGCGGAAGTCCGGCATGCGGTCGAAGCGGATCGAGTTGATCAGCTCGTTGACGAACTGCTCGGCCGGCAGGTAAGCGACGCGGAGGTCGGGCCGGGTGGCGAGGATGCGGTGGCCGATGGCGTGGAGGAGGTGGGTCTTGCCGAGCCCGACGCCGCCGTAGAGGAAGAGCGGGTTGTAGCTCTCGGACGGCTTGTCGCCCACCGAGCGCGCCGCGGCGTGGGCGAACTCGTTCGACTTGCCGACCACGAAGGTCTCGAAGACGTAGCGCGGGTTGAAGGCCGGCGGGGGGAGCTGGTCGGCGGCGCGGTCGTCCAGCGAGAACAGCACCCGGAACTGGGGCCCCTTGAGGCCGGCGATGGCGCGGTCGACCGCCGGGCGGTAGCCCTGCTCGAGCGCGGTCAGGAAGTGGTCGTTGGGCGCCAC
>DATABP010000335.1:0-3712 GCA_036259515.1 Thermoanaerobaculia bacterium
ACTTCCCGGTCGTCGCTCTCCTCGGCGCGCGGCAAGTGGGGAAGACGACGCTTGCCCGGGCGTACGCCGAGCGGCGGAAAGGCGAGGTCCATCGCTTCGACCTCGAGAATCCCGACGATCTCGCCCGGCTGCGCGAGCCGATGCTCGCCCTGGGCGCCCTCCGCGGTCTCGTCGTGCTCGACGAGGTGCAGCGCGCGCCCGAGATCTTCCCCGTCCTGCGCGTCCTCGCCGACCGGCCGGAGCTGCCGGCGCGCTTCCTCGTGCTCGGCAGCGCCTCGCCGGAGCTGTGGCGGCAGACCAGCGAGAGCCTGGCCGGGCGGATCGCGTCGCATGTCCTCGGGGGGCTGGCGCTCGACGAGGTAGGCGTCGAAGCGCGCGACCGGCTGTGGCTGCGCGGCGGCTTCCCGCGTTCCTTCTTGGCGCCCGACGAGGCGGTGAGCTTCGAATGGCGCCGGGCGTTCGTGCAGACCTTGCTCGAGCGCGACCTGCCGCAGCTCGGCGTTCAGGTGCCGGCAATTACCCTGCGCCGCTTCTGGACGATGATCGCCCACTACCACGCCCAGCTCTGGAACGGCGCCGAGCTGGCCCGCGCCTTCGGCATGTCGGAGAGCACGGTGCGCCGATACCTCGACCTCCTCACCTCCGCCCTCGTCCTGCGCCAGCTCCCGCCCTGGCACGAGAACATCGGCAAGCGACAGGTGAAGTCGCCGAAGGTCTACGTCGAAGACAGCGGTCTGCTCCACACCCTCCTGGGCCTCGCCGACCGGGAAGCGCTGGAGCGCCATCCCAAGATCGGCGCCTCCTGGGAGGGCTTCATGCTCGGCCAGGTGCTCGTCGCCACCGGCGCCCGTCCCGAGGAGTGCTTCCACTGGCGCACCCACACCGGCGCCGAGCTCGACCTCCTGGTGGTGCGCGGCAACCGCCGCTGGGGATACGAGCTGAAGCGGACGACCGCGCCGCGGCTGACGCCGTCGATGCGCTCGGCGCTCGAGACCCTGCAGTTGGATCGGCTGGACGTGGTGCACGCGGGGGAGCACAGCTTCCCGCTCGCCGAGAACGTGCGGGCGGTGGCGACGGGAGAGCTCCTCTCTACTTACGAAAACGGGAGTCACTGAGCTTCTCTGGGCTTCTGCGCGGCGGCGGGTACGATGAAGAAGGACGACCTCGGACGGGAGTCGGCAAACGATCACCTATCCTTGGCCGCTGACTCAGCGGAGGACGACTCTTTGGCCGAGCGGTGGGGATCGCGGATCGGGCTGGTGCTGGCGGTGGCGGGGAGCGCCGTCGGGCTGGGGAACTTCCTGCGCTTTCCGGCCGAGGCGGTGCAGAACGGGGGCGGGGCGTTCCTGCTGCCGTACCTGGTGTCGTTCGTGCTCCTGGGGCTGCCGCTCCTGTGGGTGGAGTGGGCGATCGGGCGGCACGGGGGGCAGCGGGGGCTGCACTCGGCGCCGGAGCTGCTCGCCGCGCTGGGGCCGCAGCGGTGGCTCCAGTACCTCGGCGTCTTCGGGCTGTTCATCCAGGTGACGGTGGCGGGGTTCTACTGCTACGTCGAGTCGTGGACGCTGGCCTACGCCTGGCACTCGCTGGCCGGCACCTTCCGCGACACGCCCGCGGCCGACTTCTTCCCGCGGTACCTCGGCGTCGCCGAGGGCTCGATCTTCGCGCTGCCCGGCGAGGCTCTCGTCTTCTTCGCGCTGACCGTGGCGCTCAACGTGTGGGTGCTGTCGCGCGGGCTGGCCGGCGGCATCGAGCTGGTGGCGAAGGTCGGGCTGCCGCTCCTCTTCGTCTTCGCGGTGGTGCTGGCGGTGCGCGGGCTGACGCTCGAGGTCGGCGATCCCGGGGTGGTGGCGAGCCCGCTCGCCGGGCTCGACTTCGTGTGGCGGCCGGACCTCTCCGGCCTCGCCAACCCGACCACCTGGCTGGCGGCGGCGGGGCAGGTGTTCTTCACGCTGTCGGTGGGGGTGGGGGCGATCGCCTGCTATTCGTCGTACCTCGGGCGCGACGACGACCTGGCGCTCAGCTCGACCACCGCCGCCTGGATCAACGAGCTCGCCGAGGTGGTGCTCGGCAGCGCCATCCTCATCCCGATCGCCACCGCCTACCTCGGGCTGGCCGCGGTGCGGCAGGCGACCACCGGCGGCGACGGCTTCGCGCTCGGCTTCCTCACCCTGCCGTCGCTGTTCGGCAACTGGGGCGCCTTCGCGCCGGTGGCCGGGCTCCTGTGGTTCGGGCTCCTGTTCCTCGCCGGGATCACCTCGTCGCTGTCGTTCGGGCAGCCGGTGATGGCCTTCCTCGGCGACCGCTTCCGGATGCGCCGCGGCCCGGCGGCGGCGGTGTTCGGCGTCGTCTCCGGCGGGCTCGGCTTCTTCTGCGTCTGGCTCTTCCCGGGCGGCGCCTTCGACGAGCTCAACTTCTGGGCCGGCACCTTCTGCCTGGTCCTCTTCGCCGGCGTCGAGGCGTTCGTCTTCGCCTTCGTCTTCGGCGTCGACCGCGGCTGGGAGGAGCTGACCCGCGGCGCCGAGCTCGCCATCCCGCGCGTCTTCCGCTTCGTCCTCCGCTGGGTGACGCCGCCCTTCATCCTGCTCGTCTTCGTCACCGCGGTGGTCAAGCCCGAGGCGGGCGACTGGGGCGCCGCCTTCGCCTCCCTCGCCGCCGGCGACGGCTGGCCGCTCGCCGCCGACAGCGTGGTCGGCAAGCTCCTCCACGTCGGCGTCGAGGACGGCTGGTTCGACGCCGCCGGCGCGCCGACCCGGCGGCTGGTGCAGGACGCGACGCGGCTCCTCCTGCTGGCGGTGTTCGTCACCCTGGTGGTCCTCGTCGGCCGCTCCTGGCGACGGCGAGGGGCGCCGGAGCCGGGGCGGCCGGCCGGCGGCGCGGAGGAGCCGGAATGAGCGCTTCGGCGTGGTGGATGCTCGGGGTGACCTGGAGCGTGGTGATCGGCGGCTCGGCGTACCTCCTCGCCCGGATGCTGCGCCGGCCGGGCGGCGGGTCGACGAGGAGCTGACGGGAGATCTGTAAGATTTTTGAGCTTCCGGGTTGACAGAGAAGGCGAGCACTGTTACCTTCACGGAAAACCATCTCTGGAGGCCCGGTATGACGCTTTCGCTCGCGAGCGTTACTCGCCAATCAGCGGTCATCCTCGTCGCTCTCCCGATACTTGCTCAGTCAGCGTCAGAGACTGAACTCCCGCGGAGAGAACCCACCCGTTCTTCGCGGCCAGAGTTCCTGATCGTCGCGATCGGGGATTCACTCGCCGCCGGCGAGGGGAATCCCGTTACGCCCGGAGACCAGGTTCGATCGGACGAAGACTGGGGTGGAACGAACCCGCCAAGCGATCATCCTCGACGGTGCCACAACTCGCCGAAAGCGGGTCCTGCCGTTGCGGCCGGATGGCTTCAGGAGACCTTTCCTTCGATCCGTATAACGTTCAAATCTTTCGCATGTTCTGGTGCGAAGATCGCGTACCGAGAGGATCCTCCGCCCCACCGGGGTGGTCTGTTGGATGAATACGAAGGATCGGAAGTCCAGCTCCGATCTGAACCAGCTTTGCCGCCACAGATCGACCAGTTGAGTCAATTTATCGAGACTCGCGACAATGGCAAGGTCGACGCCTTGGTGATTGCCGTTGGCATCAACGACTTTGGCTTCGGTGAATTGGTGATGGATTGTCTTTCTATCGAACCGCCGCCTCCGCCGCCCCTGCCTCCCTTCC
>DATABP010000336.1:0-5500 GCA_036259515.1 Thermoanaerobaculia bacterium
GCCGCTTCGGCGCCCAGACGTCGGCCGGCTCCGGAAAGGCGGGATCGGCGGGCAGGACGCCGATCACCGGCGTCGGCCGGCCGTCGAGCGCGATGGTGCCGCCGACGACCCCCGGATCGGCACCGAAGCGGCGGCGCCAGAGCGACTCCGAGATCAGCACCGGGCCCGGTCCGTCGCCCTCGAAGTCGCCGGCCGCGGGCAGACGGCCGGCGATCGGCTCGATCCCCAGCGCGGCGAAGAAGCCCGCGGTCACCAACAGCGCCGGCACCGACTCGGGAGCGCGCTCGCCGGTGAGGTCGAAGCCGAACGGCTCGGCGAGTCCGAGGGCGGCGAAGGAGGTCGCCGTCTCCTGCCAGTCGAGGAAGTCGCCGATCGCCACCAGGCCGCGCTCCTCGCCGGCGGCGGGAACGGTGCGGTAGATCGCCACGACCCGCTCGGCGTCGCGGTAGGGGAGGGGGCGCAGCGCGACGTGGTCGGCGATGGTGAAGACGGCGACCGCGGCGCCCAGGCCGAGGGCGAGGACGAGCACCGCGGCGGTGGCGAAGCCGGGGCGGCGGGCGAAGGCGCGGGCGGCGAAGGCGAGGTCCTGCCCGAGGTCGGCGAGGCTCTCCCGGCGCCGCGCGCGGCGCTCGAGGCGGAGCTGCGACTCGACGCAGCGGCGGCGGGTGAGCTCGAGGTCGCCGATCAGGCGGTGGGCCTCCTCCTCGGCGGTCGCCGGCGGGCGGCCGGCGGCGATCAGCTCGCGCCGGCGCATGTCGAGGTGGAAGGCGAGCTCCTCGTCGACCTCGCGGCGGACCTCGCGCGGGCTGCGCGGAGGGCGATCGCGATCCATCTCAGGCCGCGCTCGGCTGCAGGACCTTGAACACCGCCTCGGCGTAGCGAAGCCAGCTCGCCGTCTCCACCTCCAGCCGGCGCTCGCCGTCCGCCGTCAGGCGGTAGAAGCGGGCGCGCCGGCCGTTCTCGGCGTGGCCCCAGGACGACGCCAGCCAGCCGCGCTCCTCCATGCGATGGAGCGCCTGGTACAGGCCCCCGTCGTCGAGCTCGAAGGCGCGGTCGGTGGCCTCCGCGATGCGCGAGGCGATCGCGTAGCCGTGCAGCGGCTCGGCGGCCAGGGTCTTGAGGATCAGCACGTGGAGGGTGCCGCGGAGGAGCTGGGTGGTCGGGCTCATGGCTTTGACCTCACGTTCTGAGGTCAGAGGATAGGTCCGGCCGTCGCGTGCTGTCAAGGGTCCTGGAGCGAGGTCGCCGGGCGCGGTTACGGCGCCGTCAGCCCCGCCAGCCGCCGGAACGGCTCCGCGAGCTCCGCCGGCATGCGGCAGGGGCGGCCGCTCCGGCGCTCCACCCACACGTGCTCGGTGGCGCCGCGGACGAGGAGCTCGCCGTCCTTCTCGACCCGGTAGGCGAAGGCGAGGCCGCGGCTGCCGAGCCTCGACAGCGTGCAGGTGACCTGGACGACGTCGCCGTAGCGGGCCGGGCGGCGGTAGGAGACCTCGACGCCGGTGACCATCAAGAAGTGGCCGCCGCGCTCGATGTCGGCGTAGTGCCAGCCGCTGTCGGCGCACAGTCGGGTGCGCGCCATCTCGAACCACACCACGTACTCGGCGTGGTGGACGACGCCCATCTGGTCGGTCTCCGCGTAGCGCACCTCGACGTCGATCGTGCGCGCGACCGGCGTGGCGGCGGCGGGGAGGGCGGGGGCGGTCATCGCGGCGGGGCGACTCTACCGCCGCGGGCGTGACGGATCACGGTCCACAGGATCTTGTGCCCGGCGCGGACGGTGCCGGCGACGGTGCCGGTGATCTTCGACACCCCGGTGCGCCGCCGGTAGCTGACCGGCACCTCGGCGACGCGCAGGCCGTGGCGGAGCGCCTTGACCTGCATCTCCGCCGTCCAGCCGAAGTCGGGATCGCCCATCCCCAGCCGGTCGAGCGCCTCCCAGCGGACGGCGCGGAACGGGCCGAGGTCGGTGAAGCGGTGGCCGTAGAGGAGGCGGATCAGCAGGCAGGCGACGAGGTTGCCGGCCCGCGCCTGGGGGAGGAGCGCCCCCCGCTCGCGGCGGCCGAGGACCCGCGAGCCGATCGAGAGGTCCGCCTCGCCGGCGAGGACCGGGCCGACCACCCGCGGCAGCTCGTCGGGGTGGTCGGAGTAGTCGGCGTCGAGGAAGCAGACGACGTCGGGTGGGTCGTGCTCGCGCAGCCAGGCGAGCCCGGCGAGGCAGGCCGAGCCGTAGCCGCGCCGCGGCGCCGCCACCACCACCGCCCCGGCCTCCCGCGCCACCCGCGCCGTACCGTCGCTCGACCCGTTGTCGGCCACCACCACCCGCCGCACCAGCGGCTGCGGCGGATCGGGCGGCCCGGCCGGCGCGGCGAGCGGCGCGAGGTCGGCGAGAACCAGCGGCAGCGACCTCTCCTCGTTCAGCGCCGGAATGAGCACGTCGACCGTGGGGAGGGGCATGGCGGCGGGCAGCATAGCGGCTCGAAGCCCCGCCCCCGCGTGGTAGGCTTCCGCCCCCGCCGCGCCGCCTGCCGCCGCCGGCTTCACCGTCTCCCATTCCGCGCGCGAAGCACCGCGATCCCCCGTCCGATGCCCGTCTTTCCGTACCTCGACCGCGAGCCGCGCCTGGGCGCCCGTGTCTTCCTGGCGCCGGGGGCGGCGGTGATCGGCGACGTGGAGTTGGGCGACGACGTGTCGATCTGGTTCGGGGCGGTGGTGCGCGGGGACGTGAACCGCGTCCGCATCGGCGCCGGGACGAACCTCCAGGACGGCGCCGTCGTCCACGTCACCCACGAGCGGCACCCGACGACGATCGGCCGCGGCGTGGTCGTCGGCCACCAGGCGGTGCTCCACGGCTGCACGGTGGAGGACGGGGCGCTGGTCGGCATCGGGGCGCGGGTGCTCGACGGGGCGGTGGTCGAGGCGGGGGCGCAGGTCGGAGCCGGGGCGGTGGTGGCGCCGGGGCACCGGGTGCCGGCCGGGCAGCTCGCGCTCGGCGTGCCGGCGCGCCCGGTGCGGCCGCTGTCGCCCGAGGAGAGCGCCGAGATCGCCGCCATCCGCGACCGCTACGTCGAGCTCAAGGAGCGCTACCGGGGCCGCCTCGACGGCGGCGGCGGCAGCTAGGCCATGCCCGCCAAGCTGCGCTCGGTCAAGGGGACGCGCGACCTCCTGCCGCCGGAGACCGCGGTGTGGGCGGCGGTCGAGGAGGTGGCGCGCGACGTCTTCGCCCGCTACGGCTACGCCGAGATCCGCACCCCGATCCTCGAGGAGACCGAGCTCTTCGTGCGCGGGGTCGGCGAGGCGACCGACGTGGTCGGCAAGGAGATGTACACCTTCGCCGACAAGAAGGGGCGGAGCCTCACCCTGCGCCCGGAGTCGACCGCGTCGGTGGCGCGCGCCTTCGTCGAGCACGGGATGCAGAGCTGGCCCTCGCCGGTCAAGCTCTTCTACCTCGGGCCGCAGTTCCGGTACGAGCGGCCGCAGGCGGGGCGCTACCGGCAGTTCCACCAGATCGGGGCGGAGCTCCTGGGCGACCCCGGCCCGTGGTCGGACGCCGAGCTGCTCCTGATGCTGGTGCGCTTCCTCTCCGAGCTCGGCTTCTCCGGGCTGACCGTGCTCCTCAACACGCTGGGCGACGAGGGCGCGCGCGCGGCCTACCGCGAGGCGCTCCGGGCCCACCTCGAGCCGCACGCCGAGGCGCTCTCCGAGGACAGCCGCCGCCGCCTGGAGACGAACCCGCTCCGCATCCTCGACTCGAAGCTCCCCGCCGAGCGCGAGCTGGTGGCCGGCGCGCCGCCGCTCGAGGCCTGCCTCGACGCCGAGAGCCGCGAGCACTTCGCCGCCGTCCGCCGGCTCCTCGACCGCTTCGGCGTCGACTACCGGGTGGAGCCGCGGCTGGTCCGCGGGCTCGACTACTACACGCGGACGGTGTTCGAGATCACCGCCGCCGGCCTCGGCGCCCAGGACGCGATCGTCGGCGGCGGGCGCTACGATCGGCTGGTCGCCGACCTCGGCGGGCCGGCGGTGCCGGGGATCGGCTTCGCGATCGGCGAGGACCGCTTGATCGACGTGCTGCCGGCGGCCTTCCGCGAGCGGGCGGCGCGGCGCGAGACGGTGCACGTCGCCGCGGTGGGCGGCGCCGGGCCGGAGGAGGCGCTGGTCTTTGCCGAGGAGCTGCGGCAGGCCGGAGTCGCGGCCGCGGCGGAGCTGACCGGGCGCTCGCTCGGCGCGGCGATGAAGCGCGCCGACCGCGCCGGCGCCCGCTGGGCGGCGATCCTGGGCGACGAGGAGGTCGCCGCCGGCGAGGTGACGCTGCGCGAGCTGGCGACCGGCGAGCAGCGTCGGGTGGCGCGGCGGGAAGCGGTGGAGGAGCTCGGGCGGGCGTAGCGGACGGCCGAACAGGGGGAGCGGATGGCATCGGAAGACCACCAGACGACGGACCGGGCGGTCACGCCGCTCCTGCCGCGCACCGGCGCCGGCACGCTGCGCCGCGAGGACGCCGGCCGCCGGGTGCGGCTCGCCGCCTGGGTGCAGCGGCGGCGCGACCTCGGCGGCCTCCAGTTCTTCGACCTCCGCGACCGGAGCGGCGTCGCCCAGGTGGTGGTGCGGCCGGAGGAGGACCCGGAGATCGCCGACACCCTCGCCCCGGTGCGCGCCGAGTGGGTGGTCGAGATCGAGGGCGAGGTGGTGCTCCGCGAGAGCCCGAACCCGGAGATGCCGACCGGCGCCGTCGAGGTGATCGCCCGCCGCGCCGTGGTGCTGTCGCGCTCCGAGCCGGTGCCGTTCAGCCTCGCCGGCGAGCCCGACGCCAGCGAGGAGACCCGTCTCGAGTACCGCTACCTCGACCTGCGCCGGGCCGACCTCCAGCGCAACTTCATCCTCCGCGACAAGGTCACCCTCGAGGTGCGCCAGCACTTCCACGAGCACGGCTTCGTCGACGTCGAGACGCCGATCCTCACCCGCTCGACGCCGGAGGGCGCCCGCGACTACCTGGTGCCGTCGCGCGTCCACCCGGGGAGCTTCTACGCCCTGCCGCAGTCGCCGCAGATCTTCAAGCAGCTCCTGATGGTCGCCGGGCTCGAGCGCTACGTGCAGATCGCCCGCTGCTTCCGCGACGAGGACCTGCGCGCCGACCGCCAGCCGGAGTTCACCCAGATCGACGTCGAGATGTCGTTCAACACCGAGGAGGACGTCTTCGCGGTGATCGAGGGCCTGCTGCGGCGGATCATGCCGCTCGTCGGCATCGAGGTGCCCGAGCCGTTGCCGCGGCTGACCTGGGCCGAGGCGATGCTCCGCTACGGCAGCGACCGCCCCGACCGCCGCTTCGGCAGCGAGATCGTCGACCTGACCGAGCGGCTCGGCGGCTCCGGCTTCCGCGGCTTCGCCCAGGCGGCGGCCGAGGGCGGGGTGGTGCGCGGCTTCGCCGTGCCGGGCGGCGCCGGGGCGAGCCGGCGGCAGGTCGACGAGTGGGCGGAGCTGGCGCGGCGGCACGGGGCGGCCGGCGCGC
>DATABP010000337.1:0-2063 GCA_036259515.1 Thermoanaerobaculia bacterium
GCCAGGCGGTCGGCCAGCTCCGGGCCGACCTCGGGGGCGAAGCGCACCGCGCCGCGACCGATCGTCTCCACCGCCGCGATCGCGCCGCCGACGCGGGCGATCTCGTAGCCGGCCGGCGCCTCCCACGGCAGTCGGCTGCCCTCGACCTGATGGATCGAGCGCACCGCGAGCGGCCGGTCGAGGCCGGCGGCGGTCAGCGTGCCGACGTAGTCGCGGCCGCGGCGCAGCTCCAGCCGCAGCGTGCCGACCTCCTCGCCGGCGGCGTCCTCGAAGCCGCAGAGGAGCGCCGGCAGAGAGCTGTCGGGCGGCTCGACCTCGACGCCGCGGAGGTGGGCGCCGAGGCGGAAGGCGTGGCAGGCGGCGGCGATCTCGCCGTCCGGCGTGGTGAGCGTGAAGCCGAAGGGGCGCCAGGAGAAGCCGGCGCCGAAGTCGTCGTCGCCGCGGCTCGCGGAGAGCGTGCCGCGGTCGCGCAGCGGCCCGGTCGTGTAGGGACCGAAGGCGATCGGCGCGAGAGCACCCGCGGATTGCTGCCGGCGACCGCCCACTCGGGAGCGTCGAGCAGCGGGTCGGGGACCGCCATCCGCGCCAGCGTGCAGCCGGCGGCGAGGGCGAGGAGCGGAACGAGGACGACGGGGAAGCGGAGGTCACCGGCCATGGGGGTCTCCTGGTGGACGGGAGGAGGATACGTCGATCCGCCCGCCGCCGGCTCGCCTCTCCCACCGGGCGTTAGAGTCGCCCCATGGTGCGGATCGACGAGCGGCACGAGATCCCCGACGAGGAGCTCGAGCTGGCGACCGCGCGGAGCGGCGGGCCGGGCGGGCAGAACGTCAACAAGGTCGAGACGCGGGTGACGGTTCGCTGGGACCTCGGGGCGACCGCGGCGCTCTCCGACGAGGAGAAGGCGCGGCTCCGCGAGCGGCTGCCGAACCGCGTCACCCGCGCCGGCGTGCTCCACGTCACCTCGCAGCGCCATCGCACGCAGGCGGCGAACCGCGAGGAGGCGGTGGCCCGGCTCGCCGCGCTGGTCGCCGAGGCGCTCGCCGAGGAGCCGGAGCGCAAGCCGACCAGGGTGCCGAAGCGGGCGAAGCGGCGCCGGCTGGAGGACAAGCGGCGGCGCTCGGAGGTGAAGCGCGGGCGGGGCGGGACCGGCTGGGAGTAGCGTCCCACCTTGCGCTCGGCGGCGGCGATCGGGCAGGCTCCGCCGGCATGAGCGCCGTTCGCCCCGCCGCCGCCCCCGATCCCCGCCCCCGCTGCGCCTGGGTCACCCTCTCCGAGCCGCTCTACGTCGCCTACCACGACGAGGAGTGGGGCGTGCCGCTGACCGACGAGCGGAAGCTCTTCGAGTCGATGGTGCTCGACGGCGCCCAGGCCGGCCTCTCCTGGCTGACCATCCTCAAGCGCCGCGAGGGCTACCGGCGCGTCTTCGCGGGCTTCGACCCGGAGCGCATCGCCCGCTGGGGCGAGGCCGAGATCGCCGCCGCTCTGGCCGACCCGGGGATCGTCCGCAACCGGGCGAAGGTCGAGTCGGCGGTGAAGAACGCCCGCGCCTACCTGGCGCTGCGCGAGGAGGGCGGCACGCTGGCCGGCCTCCTGTGGAGCTTCGTCGGCGGCGCGCCGCGGCAGAACCGGCGGCGGCGCGACGGCGAGCTGCCGGCGGAGACGGACGAGTCGCGGGCGATGTCGAAGGAGCTCCGCCGCCGCGGCTTCGGCTTCGTCGGGCCGACCATCTGCTACGCCTTCATGCAGGCGGCCGGGCTGGTCAACGACCACCTCGTCGACTGCTTCCGGCACGACGAGGTCGCCGCGCTGCCGGTGCCGAGGCCGTGACCTGCCGTCGGACCCGCCGCGCGCGCCGCAACCTTCGGGCGGCGGCGACGTAATCCGTCGAGCGCCGGCGCGCCGGGGAGGGGCTCCCTCCGCCCGCCGGCCGCCGCCATCCCGTCCCGGAGGTCACCCGTGATCCACGCCGCCGTTCGCCGTCCCGCCATCCGCCGCGCCGCCCTCGCCGCGCTGCTCCTGGTCTTCCCCTGCGTCGCCGCCTCCGCCGCCGAGCCGGACGGCGC
>DATABP010000338.1:0-4405 GCA_036259515.1 Thermoanaerobaculia bacterium
CGCCTTCTCGCTGCGCGCGACGGCGGCGACCAGCGCCTCGACCTCGGCCGCCCCGACCGCGATCCCCTCGCGCTCGGCCACCGCGTCGAGCAGCAGCCGCTCGTGCACCCGCCGCTCGGCCGGGCCGCGGAGCTCGCCGGCCAGCTTGTCCCAGTCGACCTGCGCCTGCCGCGGGTCGATGCCGCGGTGCGAGAGGTCGTGGGCGAAGTCGTGGACCATGCGCTCGACCTCGGCGTCGACGACGCCCTGGGGGAGCTGCAGCGGATAGCGACCGCGGAGCTGCTCGAACAGGGACTCGCGCCGCTTCTGCTCCCGTTCGTGCCGCTTGCCGGCGGCGAGGTTCTCGCCCACCGCGCGGCGCAGCGCGGCGAGGTCGGCGAAGTCGCCCACCTTCTTCGCCAGCTCGTCGTCGAGCGGCGCCGGCTCGCGCACGCGCACCGCCTCGACCTCGACCTCGAAGCTCCGCGGCTCGCCCTCGCCGCCGGCGTCGGGCCGGCGGGTGAAGCGGCCGCGCTGGCCGGCGCCGAGGCCGGTGACGGCGAGCGACAGCTCCTCCCACACCCGCGGCTCGCCGACCTCGATCTCGATCGACTGCCAGGGGGCGTCGGCGACCTCCTCGCCCGGGGCGCCCTCGGCGCCCTCGGCCGGCTCGGCGGCGCCCTTCTGCTCGCGGACGCGGATCGCCACCTGGTCGCCGCGGGCGGCGGGGCGGTCGGCGTCCTTCCATTCGCCCGCTTGGCGGCGGAGGTCCTCGAGCGCCTCGTCGACCTCCTCGTCGGAGGGCTCGGCAGGCGGATCGGGCAGCTCGAATCCGGAGAGGTCGCCGAGCTCGATCGGCGGCCGCACCTCGACGACGGCGACGAAGCGCAGCGGCTGGCCGGCGGCGACCTCGCCGACGTCGGTCAACTTGGGCTGGCCCAGCGGCTCGATCCCCTGCTCGGCGCGGGCGCGCTCCCAGAAGTCGGGCACCAGCCGCTCGACGACGTCGCGGTCGACGTCCTCGCGGAAGCGGCGCCGGATCAGCTCGGGGGGCACCTTGCCGGCGCGGAAGCCGGGGATGCGCACCCGCCGCGCGTACTCGCCGACGACGCGCCGGGTCGCCGCCTCGACCTCGGGGGCGGGCACCTCGACGGTGAGCTGCTTGCGGCAGACACCGGTGTCTTCGACGGAGACGACGACGCTCATCCGGGGATCCTATCGTGCGCCGCGCCGGGTACCCGGCGGGCGATGGGCGGTGGAACGGCTCGACGGCGGGACGGTGGACCGGCGGTGGTGCGAAAGGGGGGACTCGAACCCCCAACCCGATTCCTCGGGACTAGATCCTAAGTCTAGCGCGTCTACCAGTTCCGCCACTTTCGCGTGGGAACGGCCGGCCGGAGGGCCGCCGCGGAGGACGATCGGGGGAGAAAGACGATCGGGGAGACATGGTGGTGAGCCGCCAGGGAATCGAACCCCGAACCCGCAGATTAAGAGTCTGCTGCTCTACCAATTGAGCTAGCGGCCCACGTCGTGGACGATCCTACACAACGGGAGGCGGGACGGGCAAGATTCCCGGCACGCCCCACCTACCCCGCCAGGTCCAGCATCCGCGCCTCGCGCACCTCGGGCAGCGCGCGCAGGCGGTCGAGCACGTCGTCGCCGGGACGGGCGTCGAGGCGGAGGACGGCGAGCGCCTCGCGGCCGCCGGGGGCGTCGTCGCGGCGGGCGAGGTGGATGTCGGCGATGTTGACTCCGGCGTCGCCGAGGAGCGTGCCGAGCCGGCCGACCACCCCCGGCACGTCGCGGTTGCGCAGCACCAGGAGGCACCCCGCCGGCCGGAACTCGAGCGGGAAGCCGCCGAAGCGGACGATGCGCGGGTCGCGCTCGCCGAACAGCGTGCCGGCGACCTCGACCGGCTCGCCGCCGGCCGCCGCCACCCGCACGCCGACCAGTTGCGGATAGTCGGCCGCGCCGCTGTGGGAGGCGGTGACCACCTCGACGCCGCGCGCCTCGGCCACCCGCTCGGCGTTGACGTAGTTGACCCCTTCGCCGAGGAACGGGGTGAGGAGCCCCTTGACCACCGCCACCGCCAGCGGTCGGCGCAGCGCCTCGTCGATCCCCCAGAGGTCGACCGCCACCCGCGTCGGGGCGCCACCGGCGAGCGCGCCGGCCAGCCGCCCCACCTGCTCGCCGAGCGCCAGGTACGGCTCGCCGCGGGTGCCGGTGGCGGCGAACGGCAGGTTGACGGCGCTCACTGCCAGCGAGCCCTCGAGCGCGGCGAGCACCATCCGCGCCGTCTCCGTGGCGATCCGCTCCTGCGCCTCGCGCGTCTGGGCGCCGATGTGCGGCGTGGCGACCACCCGCGGGTGCTTGACGAGCGCCCAGTCGGAAGGCGGCTCGGCGGCGAAGACGTCGAGCGCCGCGCCGCCCAGCCGTCCCCCTTCGAGCGCGGCGAGGAGCGCCGCCTCGTCGACCGTGCCGCCGCGCCCGGCGTTGATCAGGAGCGCCTCCGGCTTCATCTTGGCGATGCGGCGGGCGTCGAGCAGGTCCTTCGTCTCGGCGGTCAGCGGCGTGTGGAGGGTGACGACGTCGGCGCGGGCGAGGAGGTCGTCGAGTCCGAGGAGCGGCACCTCCAGCCGCCGCGCCGCCGCCGCGTCGAGGAACGGGTCGTAGGCGACCACTTCCATCTCGAAGGCGCGGGCGCGCGCCGCCACCCCCTGCCCGATCCTCCCGAAGCCGATCACCCCCAGCGTCTTGCCGTGGAGCTCGACGCCGACGAAGCTCTTGCGGTCCCAGTCCTCCGCCTTCATCGCGCGGTCGGCGGCCGGCACCCGGCGGGCCAGCGCGAGGAGCAGCGCGAAGGTGTGCTCGGTTGCCGACAGCACGTTGGCGGTCGGCGCGTTGACCACCAGGATGCCGCGCTCGGTCGCCGCCGCCACGTCGACGTTGTCGACCCCGATCCCGGCCCGCCCGATCACCCGCAGCCGCCCGGCGTCGGCGAGGAGGTCGCGGGTGACACCGGTGGCCGAGCGGACGACCAGGGCGTCGTAGCCGGCGAGGAGCTCGGCCAGCCGCGGGCGCTCCTCGGCGGCGAGCTGGTGGACCTCGGCGCCCGAGGCGGCGAGGATCTCGCGGCCGACGGCGTCGATCGAGTCGGCGAGCAGGATGCGGTGGGTCATCCCTCCTCCGGGGCGCCGGCGAGCGAGGCGTCGAGGGCGGCGAAGAGGGGCCCGAGATCGCTCTCCCGCACCTCGCCCATGTGCCCGACGCGGAACGTGCTCGCCTTCCAGCGGCCGTAGCCGCCGGCGACGGTGAAGCCGCGGGCGGCGGCGCGGCGCACCAGCTCCGGCGCGTCCGGCCCGCCCGGCGGCGGGGTGAGGCAGGTGAGCGTCGGCGAGCGCTCGGCGGCGCCGACCGGGTTCGCGAAGCCGCGCTCGTCGGCCCAGCGGCGGGTGGCGACGGCGGCGCGGGCGTGCCGCTCCCAGCGCGCCTCGATCCCCTCCTCGGCGACCCGTCCCACCTGCCGGTCGAGCGCCCACACCACGTTGACCGCCGGCGTGGTGATCGGCCCGCCCGCGCGGTGCTGGTCGCGGTAGCGTAGGAGGTCGGTGTAGAAGCCGCGGTGGGGTCGGGCGGCGGCGCGGGCGGCGGCGCGCTCCGAGAAGGTGAAGAGCGCCAGGCCCGGCGGCGCGGCGAGCGCCTTCTGGCTGCCGGCGAGCACCAGGTCGAGCCCCCAGGCGTCGGTCTCGAGCGGCGCCCCGCCGAGCGACGACACCGCGTCGACGAGGACCAGCGCGTCGGACTCCTCGCGCACCGCGCGGGCGATCTCGGCGAGCGGCGCCAGCGCGCCGGTCGAGGTCTCGCTGTGGACCACGGTCACCGCCTCGTAGCGCTTGCGCGCCAGCGCCCGGCGGACGAGGTCCGGGTCCGGGGCGCGCCCCCAGGGGAACTCCAGCCGGTCCGCGGCGCGCCCGAGGAGACGGCAGACCTCGTGCCAGCGCTCGGAGAAGGAGCCGTGGACGAGGTTGAGCACGTCGCGCTCGACCAGCGAGACGACCGCCGCCTCCATGACGAAGGTCGAGCTGGCGGTGGCGAGATACACCTCGCCGCCGGTGCGGAAGATCCCCGGCAGGCGTCCGGCGAGCCGCTCGTAGACCTCGCGGAAGGCCGCCGACCGGTGCGGCACCACCTCCCGCCCCATCGCCCGCCGCGCGTCCTCCGGCACGTACGCCGGCCCGGGGACGAAGTAGCGGATCGGCTCGACGGGCGGGAAGGCGTTCATCGGCCGAAGGCTACGCCAACCGCGACGGTGGGCGGCGCCGGCGACGACGCGCGGCCGCGCCGCCGGAAGGCCCGACGAACGAACGCCCGCCGTGGCGGCGGGCGTCGGGTGGTGACGGCGCGGCGCCGGCGGGGGCCGGCGCGG
>DATABP010000339.1:0-2209 GCA_036259515.1 Thermoanaerobaculia bacterium
CTCGCTGGAGAGCGCGCCGCGCACCGCCGCGAGCCGCTCCTCCACCGCCCGCCGCCGCTCGGCGATGCGCACCGCGCCCTCGTCGCGCCGGCTCACGGCAGGTCCTCCCGCGGGGCCGCCGCGCCGGCCGGCTCGCGCCGCCCCTCGCCGGCGAGGACGCGGCCGTCCCACCAGTCGAGGTGGTCCTGGTAGCGCCGCCCGACGACCGCCACCGGATTCTCCACCTTGCGCAGGCGCGAGTACCCGAGCCAGCCGAGCACCGCGATCTCGAGCAGCACGAGGCCGGTGACGATCGCCGCCGACGCCCACCACGAGAGCCACACGTGGAAGATGGCGACGAGGAGGAAGATCATCAGCGCCACCAGCCAGAAGCCGATCGCCGCCGCGGCGCCGAAGAAGGCCGCCGCCCACAGGACGCGGCGACCGGAGAGCGCCAGCTCGCGCTTGACCTCCGCCCACTCGGCGGCGAGGAGGTCGAGGTAGCTCTGCCCCAGCGAGCGGACGAGCTCGATCCACGGCGCGACGAGGCCCTTGCCGATCACGCTCCGCCCCGCCCCGGGATCACCGTGGTGGTGAGGAAGGCCTCCTCGCCGCCCAGCTCGTCGCGCAGCCCGACCGCCACCCGGTGCGCCCCGGGACGCATGACCAGCGGCACCGAGTAGCGGTAGAGCTGCTTGCGCGCCGCCTCGACCTCGCCGTTCGGGATGCTGATCGGCACGGTGAGCTGCTGCACCGGCGAGGAGTCCCCCTCGCTGTCGCGCGCCGCGATGAACAGGCGCAGGCGCGCCTCGTGGGTCTCGCCGTGGGGGACCAGCACCAGCTCGCCGATCGGCACCTCGACGTCGACGTTGACCTGGTAGAAGCGGCCCTCCTGGCGCGTCGTGTCGGTGAAGCGCAGCCGCGCGCCGAGCGGGTTCGACTCGCTGTCGAAGTGGAGCGCGGCGACGGTGCCGTCGGTCATCCGCGCCTCGATCGTCTTGTCGCGGTAGCCCTCGCGGTGGCGGACGACGAGGTCGCGGCGCCCCACCACCCGCACCTCGACCCGGTGGTAGCGGCCGTTCGCGGCGTGGGTCGGCGAGAAGCCGAGCGAGTAGTAGGTGTCGAAGTCGCGCGCCACCCGCCCGAGCGCCGGCAGCACGTTGTTGGTGTTGACGATCGCCATGCCGCCGGTGGTGTCGGCGAGGAAGCGCAGCGGGCTCTGGTGGTTCGAGTTGAAGGTCGAGTCGATCAGGTGGCTCGCCGTCGGCCGCGCGTTCTGCGCCGAGAACGACGAGTCGAGCCGCAGCCCGGCGGCGTCGAGGGTGTAGAAGGAGACCCGGCTGGCGTTCGCCTGCGCCGCCAGCTCGCGGAACTCGCGCGAGGCGTCGTAGGTCATCGAGTCGGTGAGGATGCCGCTCGCCCCCTGGCCGGCGAACTGGGCGTCGACGGCGTAGAAGACGTCCTGCCCGGGGACCATCGGCACGCCGTCGCTGACGTAGAGGATCGCCTTGCGCCCCGGCAGCCCGGCGAGGGTGCCGATCAGCTCCTTGAGCGCGCCGATGGTGAAGCGCAGGTCGTTGTCCATCGACTCGGCGTGCATGCGGGCGTAGGAGGCGGCGGCCGAGACGGTGCGCGACTCCTCGATCTGCTCGAGGATGCGCCGCCGCTCGTCGTCGCGCGCCACCGCGTGGCCGGTCACCCGCTCGACCTCGTCGAGCGCGCCGGCGATCAGCCGCGGGTCGCTGGTGAACGCCTGGCGCACGTTCAGCGTGCGGTCGTAGGTGACCAGCATCACCCGGTCGTCGCGGTCGAGCTGGGTGGTCAGGAAGTAGCCGACGTCGTCGAGCACCCGGTTGCGGTTCGCCGGCCGGATGTTGAAGTTGTCGACGTAGACGACGAGGTGGAGGCGCTGCTCCTCGGGGATCTCGATCGGCTGCGGCGCGTCGGGCGGCGGCAGCGGCAGGTCGGCGATCTGCCCGGGGGCGAGGCCGCCGCGCGGCCGGCCCTCCTCGACGGCGTAGAAGTTGGTGATCGCGACCGGCCTGCCGTCCTCGACCAGCTCGAAGTCGTCGCGGTCGAGCCCGCTCACCGGGTTGCCCTTCTTGTCGGTGACGAAGACGTCGACGTTGACCACCCGCACGTCGACGGTGTCGACGAAGACCTCGAGGTCGTCCGGCGTGGTCTCCGGCGCCGTGGCGGCGGGCGCCTCCCCGGCGGCGGGCGCGGGCGC